>JAUWZY010000062.1 GCA_030615045.1 Chloroflexota bacterium | reverse complement strand
TCTGTGCATAAGCCAGAGCACCAAGCCCAATATTAGACTCAGCACTGCACTGGCAAGGATACAGGTCATTATAGGGAAGTAAAAAGAGAACCGACCCTTCTCAATGAAGATGTCCCCAGGAAGCTTGCCCAGAAAGGGAATGCGCCCGGCAAAGAGGAAAACCAAGCCGAGCACTATGCTCAAACCACCAGTGATAAGCAGCACCTTACCAATGAATTCCGACCCACGGCAGAAGCAACACGTGATTCTCTGCGCATCCCCATAGCGATGAGGATGAAGAAAAGGAGCTGAGCTACACCTGTTAGCCTAATATACCATGAGCCGAGTTTTAGTGCAATGCTTTAATCGGGAAGAAGCTCGCCGATGAATCCCCTTTGTCCGCGCAGAAATTCCTCCGCAGTCATGGCTCGTTTCCCCTCAAGATGGACCCGGCGCAGCCCGAGGATGCCGCTCCCTGTTGCCACGCCAAACACAGCCCCTTGCTCGGGCAGCAGCGATATAACTCGCCCCGGCTCAAGACCCTGGCCACCAGATAGCGGGATGGCTTGTAACAACTTGAGTTGCTTGCCGCGCCATCGAGTATAGCACCCAGGCCAGGGATAGAAGGCGCGCACTCGCCTCCAGAGCTCGATGGCGGAAAGGTGCCAGTCTATCTCTCCTTCGCCTTTGGCAATGGAGCCAGAGTAAGTGGCATTCTCCTCATCCTGGGGCTTGGAGGTCAGGCGATTATCAAGCCAGCGGGGAAGCGTTTGCCCCAGAAGCTCGGCACCGAGTTGAGCTAATTTGGCGCTCAGGGATTCCGCGGTATCCTCGGGCTCGATGGGGATGGCTTTTTGCGCCAGAATCGGTCCCGTATCCAGACCAACGTCCATGAGCATGATGGTGACCCCGGTCTCTTCATCGCCGCCGAGGATGGCAGCGGGAATGGGAGAAGCACCACGATGTCGGGGCAGTAACGAGGGATGGACATTGAGGCAGCCGAAGGGAGGGATGTCAAGCACCTGCTGCGACAAGAGCTGCCCGAAGGCAGCGACCACGATGACATCTGGCTTCAACTCCGCCAGCCGCTCCACCTCAGCGGTGGCTTTCAAGCTCGGCGGCTGAAACACTGGCAAGCCATGTGCCAATGCCGCTCTCTTCACCGCCGAGGGGGTTGAAATGCGTCCCCTCCCCACAGGGCGATCAGGTTGAGTGTAAACAGCCACAACTTGATGCTCACCCTTAGTTAGCTGCTCCAGAGCGGGAACGCCGAACTCCGGGGTGCCCATAAACACAATGCGCATAAACTATCCTCCGCTTGACACCCAATATTATAAACGGTATAAACTGTGTTAGAAAGCGAGATAAGGAGGTATAGAGGTGATCGTAGTTACCACAGAGCAGATAGAGGGGAAAAGGGTGGTAAAGACCCTGGGCCTGGTTCGAGGAAACACCATCAGAACAAAGCACTTTGGCAAGGATATCATGGCCGGACTTAAGAAAGTAGTTGGCGGCGAGATCAAGGGTTACACTCAAATGATGACCGAGGCCAGGGAAGAAGCACTACGGAGGATGATCGAGGAGGCGGAGAAGATGGGAGCCAACGCAATAATAAGCACCCGCTTCACGACCTCGGCGGTGACAACCGAGGCTTCCGAAGTTCTGGCCTATGGGACAGCTGTGGTGGTGGAATAAAAGGGGCATGATAGAAGAGATTAAACAAATCATCGAGAAAGAGTATGCTGATCTCGACTATTTCGACTATAGATATCATCTTCTACCCGTTGTCGAATATGCCGAAAAGTTGGCCGAAATCTGTGATGTAAACAAGGAGGTAGTCGAACTATCAGCCTGGCTTCATGATATCGGCCGGATCAAATTTGGAGCAAGAAACCACGAGCTGACGGGAGCTGGAGAAGCGGAAAAGATACTGAGGCAATTTGGCTATCCCGATGAGATTATAGAGCAGGTTAAACATTGCATCCTTGCTCACAGGGGGAGTGGCAGCATCCAGCCCCAGACAATGGAAGCCAAAGTCGTGGCCACTGCCGATGCCTTGGCGCATTTTGATATGTTCCTTCCCATGCTAACGACTATGGGCAAGGGGGGAAAAGGAAAGGGTGACAAGATAATATATGGATGGATATATGAAAAAATGGAGCGGGATTGGAACAAAAAGATACTGATCCCAGAAGCTATGAAAATTGCGGAGGAAAAATATAAAGCGATTAAACTCGTCTTAGATGACAAATCCTCAGAGAAAGGTGAGCGCCGATGACAAAAAGGGTGAGCGAACCAACCTACAAGCGGTTCATCACCGGGCCGATCGAGCGCTTTGATGAGCGCAACACCGCCTATTCCAGAGGCGATCGGGGTGAAATTCCAAGCCTGAGACAAACATTCGAGTGGGGCTTGAAGACCAAGGGGGAGAAAAACATCCCCGGTTTCACTCGAGTGGATTACGCCCTCCTTTTGGCCGGTCGGGCTATCGATACATTGGTGCGCAGGACAGCATTCAGCAGAGATAGTATGCCGTCACGGTGGCCGATACCAGTGGACAAAATCCTCGTCGCCGACCCGGCTAAAATGTCGCAGAAGATGAAGAGAATTGCCCAGTGGTTTGGAGCCGATTTGGTTGGCATCTGCGAGTTAAACCGCCTCTGGGTTTACTCCCACTGGGGCGACCACAACGCCAAGCTGTCGCAAATGGCCGAGCCCGGTGACCCACTGGAGATCCCGGAGCAATATCGATATGCGGTGGTCATCGCCACGGAAATGGACTACGATGATGTTCGGCGCTCCCCCGCCGTGGCACCGAGCGTGGATCTGGGCTACTCCAAGATGGCTTTCGTCGCCACTTCAGTGGCTGAATTTATCCGCTTCTTAGGCTATCATGCCATCCCCTGCGGCAATGACACCGGGCCGAGCATTCCCCTCGCTATTGATGCCGGACTGGGTGAGCTTGGTCGCAACGGCCTGCTCATAACCAAGGAATATGGCCCCAGGGTTCGCCTGTGCAAGGTTTTAACCGACCTGCCCCTAAAGCCCGATGACCCCATCGACATCGGAGTCCAGGATTTGTGTGAGAAATGCGACAAGTGCGCTCGTCACTGCCCCGCTCGAGCGATCATGGACGGGGAGCGCACCGACCAGCCAAGGAACATATGCAATAACTCCGGTGTATTGAAATGGCCCATAGACGCTGAGAGATGCGTTGCTTGGTGGTCTAAGAACGGAACCGGCTGCACCAATTGCATCAGGGTTTGCCCCTGGAATAAGCCCAATACATGGCTGCATCGCACAGCTGCCGGGGTTGTGGAACGCGCCGACTTTTTACACTCGTTTTTCATTTGGCTTGATGATGCGCTGGGATATGGGAAGCAAGTCCTCAAAGAGACACCTTAAGGCAATTACCTGTTAAACAAAGTGCCAGATGATAATGCCAATGGACATCAACAGCGGGGTTAGGAGCACAACGAACACGTTCGTGCCCAGATACGGGACAAGGGCGCTGATATCGCTGTGATACCTCAGCGCGCCTTTCATCGCCTTTATGCCTAACGGCAATGTGCCCAAGCCGAGCAGCGCCAACCAAGGCAGGATGTTCGCCACTGCCCCGGCTATGATCAAGGCGTAGGTTGAGGCTAAAAGCAAGCAATAGACCTTGGCTGCCTTCTCCCGGCCTAAAACAACCGGTATCTGCCTTCTACCTGCACTTCTATCAGCCTCCACATCGGGAAATTCATTGAGCAGCAGGAGATTGGCGATAAGCAAACCTGCAACTCCTGTGACCACTGCCGCCATTGCGCTGTAAGTCCCGGACTGGGTGAAGTAGGTGCCCAGCACGATAAGCGAAAACCCACCGGCTGCAGCCTCACTTATACCGGGCAATTTCGTTACATACGGCGTATATAAATATATCACTAACACACCCAACAGCCCTATGGGCAGCATGGACAATCCATAGACCCAAAGAAAGTAAATGCCGATGGCCACCGCCAGACATAGACTTCCGATGCCGAGGAGATAAACCTTTCTCGGCGTGAGCAAAGCTGAGGGCAGGATCCCGCTGCCCCCGCTAAACGGGGTCCTCTTAGTCTTTAGGTCTATGCCACTCTTGTAATCGAAATAGTCATTGAGCACATTGACACTGATATGGGCAAATAAAGCGCCAACAAAGGCCAAGACGAAATATAAAACATGGAAGGGATAACCCTGATAAAGGGAGGCCGCTACCCCGGTGAACACGCATACTGGGGTCAGCAATAAAAACTGAGGCCTTGTCTCTACTAGCCAGATCTTGAGGCTACCCACTTCACCTTCTTTTTATCCTGATCTCATCGCCGATTCTGGCCTTCAGCATCTCAGCAGCGCTTTTATTCTTAGCTGCTATCTCCAGATTCCCGTCACTGCCGATAAGCGCCAGCAGTTCCTCACCCTCGGCATAGCTTGGGCTCAAGCCTTTGATGCGGCGATCACAGACCTCGATAAGTATATCATCTTGGGGCAAGTCGTTGTCGCCGACATCAGTGATCAGATTGCCAAAGCGGTCGATGTGGATTATATGCCCGATAATAGCGCCAGCGGCATCGACAGACGGTCTGGGAGGGGAGAAGGCAAGGAGAAAATGAACGACCTCGCCGAATTCATGAAGCGGGGTGCCCAGGGAAAGAGAGGCTGCCACTGGAGCGAAGATGTCCCGGCCATGAAAGGTCGAGCTGACAGGATGACGCCAGAAGCGAGGATTGGTGATGGCGATGGCTTGGAGCTCGGGGCTTAATTCCCTCTCGCCTGGCTCGGGGCCAAATGATGCCACCGGGGCTGGGGAAAGAACATAGCTCAAAATGCCGTTATCCGGGGCAACAAAATAAGCTGAGGGCGTTTTCAGAATTATCGCCCTCCGCCTGCTGCCGACACCGGGATCAACAATCACCACATGAATCGCCCCCTGGGGGAAGAAGTGGTAAGCGGTGCTCAGAACGAAGGCAGCCTGATGGATGTTTTGAGGCTCAATGGCATGGGAAATATCAACTATCACAGCTTGGGGATTGATGCCGAGCATTACCCCCTTCATGACGCCAACGTAGGGGTCAGCGAGCCCAAAATCGGTAATCAGGGTGATTATACTGCTCACAGCGTCTATACTACCAAGACAGTGACTATAGCGAGGATGACGAAGAGCGCAGCTGAGATAACGGTGAGTCGAAACAGGGTCCTCTCGATGCCCCGCCTGGTTCTGAAGGTAGGGGTGCCCCAGCCGCCGAATATGCCGCCCAGCCCCCCCCCCCAAGCCGGGACCACAAGAAGGGCAAACAAGAAGATGGCGGCGAGGAGCGCAGTACCGGAGAGAAATGTTTTAATTTC
>JAUWZY010000006.1 GCA_030615045.1 Chloroflexota bacterium | reverse complement strand
CTCAAATCGATGTCCTCTCCACTTTCGCTGAGTTAGCGGTGCGCAATAGCTACACCAGACCCGACTTGACTCAAGGTGACGCCATCGAGATTTTGGCCGGGCGCCATCCTGTAGTGGAGCGCGTGCTAACTGATGAGGGCTTTGTCCCCAATGATACCTGTCTCTCCAATCAAGATTGCCAGCTCATCATCCTCACCGGACCCAATATGTCCGGCAAATCGACTTACCTAAGGCAGGTGGCGCTCATCGTGCTCCTGGCCCAGATCGGGAGCTTTGTCCCCGCTGACTCAGCTACTATCGGGCTGGTGGATCGCATCTTCACCAGAGTTGGGCTGGTGGATGAAATCGCCACCGGGCGGTCGACGTTTATGGTGGAGATAGTGGAGACGGCGAATATCCTCAACAATGCCACCCCCAAATCCTTGATCATCCTTGATGAGATCGGGCGCGGCACCAGCACCTATGACGGGCTTTCCATCGCCCGCGCCGTCGCCGAATACATCCACAATCACCCCAAGCTCGGCTCAAAGACCCTGTTCGCCACCCATTATCATGAGTTGGTGGAGCTGGCGAGCTACCTGCCGAGGGTCAAGAACTTCAATGTCGCCGTCTCCGAGGAAGGGGGCAAGGTTGTCTTCCTGCGCAAGATCATCCCCGGCGGCGCTGACAAGAGTTATGGCATCCATGTGGCGCAGCTTGCCGGATTGCCCCGCCCGGTGCTGAGCCGGGCTCAGGATATCCTGACCGAGCTTGAAAGCGAGAGTGAGGAGGGGCGGCGAAGGGGAGAACGAAAAGGAGCCCGCCGCCCCAGAAGAGAGCTGCCAGCGGAGCAGCTCGCCCTCTTCGCAGCCATGCCCGCTGTCCTTGAAGAGTTGGAGAAATTAGATATCTCCTTCATGACCCCGCTGGAGGCCATTACCAAGCTCTACGAGCTGCAACAAAAGGCAAAGGAGGGATAGAAATGGCAAAGCCAGACCCATTTGAAGACATGGATGAGGATGAATTAATAGAGGAGGTGATCATTCCATTTCTACTTACACAGCTCGTATCTCCCCGTCGCCTTGCGCCCAGCCTGCCCGAAAGGGAACAGGAGGCAGAGCTTGAAATAGCCCGCCCTGAAGAAAAGCCCGAGCCCGAGGAGCTTCCCACCGAGGCAGCACTTGCCCCAGAGCGACCCCTGAGGGAGAGGAAACCCGCCCCAGCGGAGTTTCCCGACCTATTGGAGGAAATCTTCAGAAAGCTCTTCGGTCCGCCACGGAAGGGGGCGTAAAGGAAGCTGACTAGGGGAGGCCATCACCAAGCTCTACGAGCTGCAACAAAAGGCAAAGGAGGAGTAATAAATTCGTCCTGCCTCGGGGCCCCCACGAATCCGAGTCAGGCCGTGAGAAAGACGATAAATAGGCAAGTCAATAACGGAGGCGTATTATGAAATGGCATTGGTTTATGAAATGGTATTTGAAACGCAATTGGTATCCACTCTTGTTGCTCATCGGGATAACTGCTATTGCTGTGCCTGGCGGCTATTATCTCGGAATTGAGGGTTGGGCAATTGTTGTTGGCGTTCTTTCGCTGTGGCTAGGAGCTAACTCGTTATCGATAGCAGAAAATGCATTATCGATAGCCAAGGAGTCGGATGGCAAGATGACTGCTGTTGCCAACCTGGAATTTGATGAGAAGGCATCTGTGATGGAGGAGTATCTGGACTATTTTTCGAGCCCTGTTGGGACTCGCGCAGTCAGCGAGGAGGTAAACCAGAGACAATTTCTAAATGACTTGCGGGCGATGACGCATGTAGCCAAATGGGCTGACAAGAAGAAGCGGACGGAGGCCAGGCAACGGTTAGATAAAATCAGGGAGCATATTGTTGGAAAAGTGGACGATACTATCTTTGAAGAGGTGAAAAAGCTGTGTGACCAGATTTGGTCTGATTCTGCCGCCAGCCTAGCAGCCAGATAAACTTTCGGGTGCAGAAGGGACAGCTTAACATGCCCATCCAAGTCCTATCGCCAGAAGTAGTGTCCAAGATCGCGGCGGGGGAGGTGGTGGAGCGGCCGGCCTCGGTGGTCAAGGAGCTCATGGAGAATTCACTGGATGCCGGCGCCACCCAGGTCACTGTCGATGTCGTCGGCGGCGGCACAGCGCTGCTCAGGGTCAGCGATAACGGCATCGGCATACCTGCTGATGAGGTTGAGTTAGCCTTCCATAGGTACGCCACCAGCAAGCTCGCCACTATCCCGGACCTCGATGCCATATCAAGCCTCGGCTTCAGGGGCGAGGCGCTGCCCTCCATCGCCGCCGTCGCCGAGATCTCCATGGTCTCCAGGAGCCAGGATGAGCTGGCGGGGACTTTTATTCACCTGAAGAATGGCGCCGTCATGGGCAAGACCAAGCGCGGCTGCGCGCCGGGGACTACCATCACCGTGCGCAACCTG
This sequence comes from Chloroflexota bacterium, assembly GCA_030615045.1. Taxonomy (GTDB): domain Bacteria; phylum Chloroflexota; class Dehalococcoidia; order SZUA-161; family JAUWZY01; genus JAUWZY01. The sequence goes on along the minus strand of JAUWZY010000006.1, from coordinate 18,478 downwards.
TTCCGCAACGTCCCGGCCCGGCTCAAGTTCCTGAAGTCGATAACTACCGAAAGCGGGCGCGTCAGCCATCTCGTGACTCAATACAGCCTCGCCTTCCCCGAGGTCAAGTTCATCCTGATCATCGATGGTCGCACTGTTTTTCTCTCCCCGGGAAGCGGCGACCTGCGAGATGTGCTCATCCAGGTCTATGGCCTGGAGACGGCAAAGTCCTTGCTTGAGATCAGAGGCTCGGGGGAGGCAGTGATCAAAGTCTCAGGTCTTATCAGCCCGCCCCGCATCAACCGCTCCACCCGCACTCATCTCAGCTTCTTCATCAACAGGCGCTGGATCCAGAGCCGAACGCTGGCCTATGCTGTAGAAGAGGCTTATCGCGGCATGCTGGTGACGGGAAAGCATCCCATCGCTGCGGTCAATATCTTTCTGCCCCCTCAGGAGATTGATGTCAATGTCCATCCCACCAAAAGCGAGGTTCGATTCCGCCGTGAACACGAGGTCTTTTCTGCAGTAAACCACGAGGTGAGAGCCACTCTGGTGGAACAAGTCACCGCGCCGCCGCTGAAAATACATGCTGTCCCAGCCACTGCGCTGCCTGCCGAGCAAATCCCTTTTTCAAATATCAAGGCTGAGCAGAAGCCAGCCCTTTTGCCACAGGAGTTTGCCCTGGCAAAACTGCCCATTCTCCGCGTCCTCGGGCAGTTGCAAGGCACCTACATCATCGCCGAGGGCCCCGATAACATGTATCTCATCGACCAGCACGCAGCCCACGAAAGGGTCTTGTTTGAGAAGATAAGGGAGCAGCAGAGGCAGCGGCAAGTGGAGGTTCAAGGTCTGCTTGAGCCGGTAGCCATAGAGCTCACGGTGCCCCAGGAGGGATTCCTGAAAGCGCAACAGGAGGCATTAGCTGAGTATGGCTTTGTCATCGAGCACTTTGGGGAACGAACATACCTCATCCGCTCCGTGCCCGCCTTGCTTAAAGAGCAAAATGTAGCTCAGTCACTAATTGAACTGCTCGATTTCATTGCTGAGGGGGCACCAGCCGACTGGCAGGACAGGATAGCCATCTCCTTGGCCTGTCACGGAGCGGTGAAGGCGGGACAGATATTAAGCCCTCAGGAGATGCAGGGGCTGGTGCAACAGCTGGAGCAGACGACAATGCCGCAAACCTGCCCTCATGGCAGACCAACCATGATCCAGCTCAGCACCTCGCAGTTGGAGAAGGAATTCGGCAGGAGATAGCTCTACAGCCTCAGGTATCCGTGAGCATAGAGCGTTTTATTTTGCAGCACATCGATTGTCTTAGCGATTTCTCGGAGCTCGGGGTCGGTCATATCCACAGCGCTGGTATCGAACTCCTCGCTTAAGCCATAGGCATCGTAGAGGGCTAAATAGAGCTCTCCCTTGGGCGTGGAATCATCTCGGCTGTCAATGATGCGCACTGCCTCCATCAGCTCATAGTCCAGTGGATCCACGATGGCTGAATCAAGTCCAGCGCCGAGCATTATTATCAAGTAGACGCGGTTGAGGATGGGGCGGACTTCTGCCGGGCAACTATTGGACACATTGGAAAGGCCACAGATGGTCATGAGAGGAGGATCGGTCATCTGCTTGAAGAAGCGCACTGCGTTGACGGTCTCTGGAGCCTGGTCTTGATTGCCGTTGACAGTCAACACCAAGGGGTCGAGGTAGATATTATCCATGGGGACTCCTTGCTCCATAGCTACGGGCAGGATTTTTTCAGCGACAAGCTCGATGCGGGCATCGGCAGTTGTGGGCAGCCCGACCTTTCCCAGGCTCAGGGCGATAATATTAGCATTGTATTTGGCAGCCAGCGGCATGAGGGCACTGAGTCTCTCCTCAGTAGCATCGGTGCTGTTGATGATGGCCTTTTTTTGGCACAGCTTGAGTCCAGCTTCGATGGCTGCGGGATTGGTGGTATCCAGCGACAGGGGGACATCAACCGCCTCTTGCACAGCGTCGACCACCCAGCTCATGACCTCAGGCCCAGCCTTCTTCATAGGTCCCAGGTTCAGGTCCAAGACATGAGCCCCCCTCTCCACCTGGAGCTTAGCCAGTCCCTGGATAAAGCCTTTATCCCGGTTATCAACGGCCTCCCTGACCCTTTTCGCGATGATATGAATGCATTCCCCGATGACGATCATTGCTTCCTCCTTTGACAAGCTTTATCAAATCCTATAGAACCATTCCTCTATCTCATAATCAGTGAAGAAGCCGCAGTTGAAGAAGGGATCACCCTCAATTAATACCTTGGCTTCCTCCTCAGAGTTCACAATGTAAATGAACAGGGCACAGGTGTAATCGGTCAGGGGTCCAGCACACAGGAGCTTGCCATCTCGCTTGAGAGCAAAGTTATAGTTGACGTGGGGGCCCCTCATCTTGTTCATGTCATCAGGCAGGAAGGATGGGTAGGATGTCTTGCCCCCTGATGTCTTCTCCATCTCCATGGCCTTTACATGGGCTTCCCTGAACCGGGTTGAGAAATTGGCCCGAACCACAAAGTACTTCATGGCAAAGCCTTCCTTAGTTGAGTCCTCTTATGCCAGGCCCACTTTCCTGGCTATCTCCACTATCCCCAATCCCAGCGGGGAATCAAGGGCTAATTCAGTCAAGGGGGCTCCTGTGGCATCCAGCTCCGTCACCTGGGGGTCTTCGGGCAGAATGGCGATAAGCTCCAATCCAAACTGCTCTATGGCTTTTGCCAATTGTGGCGGCAGGGCGTCATTACTCCTGTTGACTATCAAGCAAATCCGGCCGACATGGGCCCTCAGCTCTGCGATGAGCTCCTTCATACTGGCTGCAGTGATAATCCCCTTCATTGTCGGGTCCGAGATAATGAGCAGGATATCGATATCTTGTGTCGTCTGCCGGCTGATGTGCTCCATGCCCGCTTCGCAGTCCATGACCACATAGTCGTAATTCTTGGCTAAGCGGTCGATGCAGAAGCGAAGCATATCGTTGGCGGCGCAGTAACAGCCGGGCCCCTCGGGACGGCCCATGGCCAGGAGATCGACCCTCTCAGATTCAACTAAGGCTTCGCTGATCTTGAGCCCGACGTAATCCATTTTGGGTATGCCGGAATCGTAACGCCCCGTTTTCACCGCCTCTGCCATCTCCTCACGGACACTGCCTACGGTTTGGTTCAAGGGCAAGCCCAAGGACATATGGAGGTTGGTGCTCGGGTCGCCATCGATGGCCAGGACCACACCCTTTGGCGCAAGGAGCTTTATCAGCAAGGCGGCGATGGTGGTCTTTCCGGTGCCACCCTTACCGGCAACAGCAATTGTGGTAGTCATCTTCGCCTAAGCCGTCCAGTGTTGTTTCAAGTAGCCACCGATATCCATGGCCTCGAGAGGGCCAACCATGATTTTCCAGTCGGGCAATTCCTCCTCAAGCTCACCCCTTAACACCGCTACCTTGCCTAGGAGGACCAAGCTGCGATGGCTGATGTTTTTGGCCACATCGAATTCCTTAACCGACTTGGCGATCTTCTCGGCATCGAATTTGCCCGCAGCCCAGCTGGTGAGGACGGAAAGCCCCTCGGTATCGCAGACCAAAAGCCAGGATGCCCAGGCACTGGACTCAAGCTCGCCGGCAACGGAGAAATAAGTCAGGGAGAAGTTTGTGGTAACACATAGCGGGCTTGTCTCCTTTGGCGCCCCGATCTGATACACACCCGGTGTCATCTGAATCGGCTTTTGCGGATCGATATAGATATTGAGGCGCAAGGTGAGCAGTGGATAGGCCACGCTGGGGGAAAAGCGGTCCAGGACAATGATGCCAGCATACTTGGCTATTTGCTGGCCGGCGAGGAGCGCCTCCTCCTCTGCTGAAGCGGCTGCTTCCCCAGGGAAGGTGATGATAGGATAACCCAAGGGACGAAAGCTCTTTCTTAACGCCAGCCTGCGAAGCTGAGTCAGTGTGGTCAGCGATTGCGCGAAGTCGCGCGCTCCTGGGTCGATGACGATATCCTCAACCCCACCCTCGCTCACCTTCTCGGTGAGCTCGGCAAGCTCGCTCAATCCATCCGAAGCATAAACCGCCAGCGGGCAGCCATACTTTAGAGCTAACTCCACCATCTTATCGCTATTATCCTTGTTTGCCGCATAGAGCAGAGGTTTGCCCGTGGCTACCTTCTCCAACGCCGCGCTCATACAAGCGGGATCGCTGGACATCAGCACCAGGGGCAGGTCGGTCTTGGACTCGACCAGCTCAGCACAGTTAGCAAAGGCTGCCGCGTCCCCTGATTTATTGTCTATGGCGAAGCCATCGAGCTCTAACTGCATGCCCACCCGCTCCACACTATAGGAAGCCACCTCCTCCACAAGCTTGGCTATCTCCTCCGGAGCAGCGGTGTCGTTAACTCGAAACATAAGTCCCGGGGGATGGTAGAAGGTCTTTTCGTGGCGGAACATTACCACTTCGTTTCCGACCTCGACCTTTCTTTCACCGGCGCCGATAGTGACCAAGCGGATGGGCGGGCGGGCGGCTGCCTCCAGCGCCTGCTTAGCCTCTTCGGAAAGATCAGGGCAAAGTGAGATTTCCACTGCCTTGGCAGCTACCTTCATGGCAAAAGCGAGGCAGGTGGGGAAGCCACACTCTTTGCAATTGGTTTTGGGCAATAGCTTATAGATCTCGATACCGGTCAGTGCCATTTCCAGCCCTCCTTTAGCTCAGACTTGGCTCATCAGCCTATCGATAGTTGCTTTCACCACTTCCACTGCCTTGGGATGGCGTAAAACCACGATGTCCGCCCCGCTGTTAATCAAAGAGATAGCGGTGAACTCCTCCCAGAGGAGAGAGCGCTGCTCATGATCCCCCCATGATGCTGGCACCCCTTCAGCAACTCGAGCTTCCTTCTGCCGCCAAGCCTCCTCGCCCACAGTGCAGACCATGGGCATGGCTGTCATCGCATCCCCTTGCAGCGCCGCCAGGTGCAGCCGTTCCATCATCGAATAGGAGTATTCCAGGCCATAACCCAAAGCTCCCGTCGTCGGATCCATGAGAATCGCATCTACAGGAACGCCGATATCGCTAATCAGTATATTGAGCTGCTTAGCCAGGTTGATCTCGATGGGGGTCTTGGCGATGACCACATGACCATCGGCAATAGCCGTGGCAGCGATGGTGCGATAGTTCTTCTCCATGCAGTTGCCCAAAGCGACTCTGCTTCCCCGTGCCACCTCTGAGGCTGCTACCAGAACCTCATTATCCTTCTCCGCTACCTCGGGACCTAAGACGATGACAGGGAGGTCAACAGCAGAGAGCACCTTATCCACGGCTGCCTTAGCTTCAGCGGCACCGGTGTTCCTCTCCTCAGGGTGAGCGCTTCTCAGTCTCAGGACGATGATATCAGCGCCAAACTCCGCTGCCTTCTTGGCCCATGCACCTGGGTCCCGCAGCACGTCACCCCAAGCGGAAACAAGACTTGTTGCCCAGTCTGAGGGCTCCTGGTCTTGAACCTCTACAGCAACCGCTATCCTATTAGGAATAGAGCCTTCGAAGTGAAGGAAGGGCAGGGTGGTCTCGCCGCCAACTACGATGCTCTTACGTCCCTCGCCACCCAGCCTCACCTCATGAACTTTGCCAGTCCATTTCTCCACAGGCATCTCTACTGCTGCCATAATATCTCCTTTCACCAAACAAGGGTCGAAAGAACGACCCTTGTTTGTTATCTTTTGCTACTATTGCGGTCAGATCAGCGGCTCCATGGTCAGGGCTGGGTGCCCTTTCTGTTCAAGGAATGGCAGCAACTCGTCCACCGTAGTCGCAATCGTGCCATCGGCGACCATGTCCAGGAAATTGGGGATGCCATGCTCCTGCTCAACCTTGGCGTTGATCTGATCTCCAAACTCCTCCTTGAGATTCTTTGACATCCATACCACCCTTCTCAGCCCCCCCTCCACCGAGATGAATTTGTCGCTCACCACATAAATCTTGCCGTGACCCATCATCCCTGGATTCTGCCGCCCACCGCCAACTGAGGCCATTAACGTGGTGAACTTCATGCCGGAAGGGGTGTCGCTGGGATCATCGCGAGAGACGACCATAACCCCGTTGGCTTCGGGGATGATGATCATAACGCACTCACAGTAGCCGCAGGTGGTCATCGGGGCATCCATGAGGGAGTAGATGGTGAATCGATCCACGCTCCCCTGGGAGTGCTCATAGACGAACTGATTGACCCCTTCCCACTCATCTTTCTCCGGGTCGATGCATCTCCCCTTAAGCACCGGCTGGTTTGGTCCCGTGGGGTTGATCTCGAAGGCAGCCCTGCAATCGAGCCAGCTATAGGCGCCACACAAACCAACTCGCTCCGGATTGATAACACAAACATGGGTCGGGGCAAACGACTGGCACAAAGTGCAGCTATAGAAGGTATCCACAGCCTCATCGATGAGCCCAGCGATGCGGGCGTTGCGCTCACGATATACCTCCCGAGCCTGCTCAATAAGCTGCGATACCTTATCCAGCTCAGTGTAAAGGGTCACTTGAACCTTATCCACAATGGCGCCGAACATATTATGGAGGTTGGTATGAATGATGTCGCCGATGTGTCTCAGCCTGAAGCCGCTGTCAAATGCCCTCTTGCTCAGGCGCAGCCAGGTGATGTCCCGCTGCCCTTGGTGCTGGAGTCCCTCAGCCTCGTTGCAGAAGTGGTGGATCTGGCGCTCCAAAACGGGCTCAAAGTCCTTCTGCATCTTGCGCCCGGCGACCTCAACCACAATCCCCAAGGGGACGTTGCTACCTGCTTCGAAGTCATCTAGGTCTGGTCCCACTACAGCGATCTGGCCATCATCGATTTCATCCATGCCCTTCATGGTGAGCCACTCAAAGCAAGGATTGCCTTTGGGGCTACCGAACTCGGTCTGCAGGTCGGCGCGGCGCACCACCTCGCCTTTAAAAGCAGGGCCAAATGCCACTGGAATGGGGACCTTAGGGATTATGATCTTGATGCCCCGGATCTCAATGCACTTCTCCACTAACCTCTCCGCCCGCTCCAGGTCATCCCTTCCCGGGATATCATCGAAGGGCATGCTGACCACGTGCTCATATTTGGTTATCCCTATAGGCAGGATTTGAGGCACTAAGGTATCACAAACAGCAGGGAAGCCATAGGTTATGGCCCCAGCACCTGTAGCCCATTTGAGGTCATCCATAGGGCCGAGGACCAAGGCGAAGGCAAAGCAGCGGAATTTATTATAAAGCAGCATGCGGCGGAAATCACCGGGGGCCACATTGCCAAAGCTGAAGGCAGCTCTGGCGGCAAAGCCGGCGGCATAAACGGTGGACTCGGTATCAGTGCCATAGGGGACGGTGAAAGTCCCATAGCCAAGCTCCACCCCCTCCTCAAGCAATTGATCCACTACAGAGCGACCATTAGACATGCTGGAGAGGAAAATGAGCTGACCCTTGGACTGAAGCTCGCGAACGATCTTAACCGCGACCTCATTGCTCTTAGCGGCGCCGATAATCGCAGCAAACCCAGGCATGCTGCCATCGACCAATTTGATGCCCCAGGAGCGTGTCTGCGCATCGCTGATGGGTCCATTGAACTGATAGCCCTTGTGCACCTCGGGCTGCTCCCCTTTGGCGAACTCTATCCCTTTGATCAGCTCCTCGGCGAAAAAGGTTGCCACGCCGGCATCTGCTGTCTCACCGAGATATGGCAGCCAAAGGTGCTCATTGGGCACCGGGGAGAGCAACTTCTTACACTGCTCGATAACAGGCGGCATATCACCTAATGTCTCTATCTTATGCCCCAAGTAGCCATAGATAGTCGGGAAATAGTAAGCGGTTCCAGCTCCTTCTTTATCAACGAAAACGATCGGCTTGTCAGGGCCTAATTTCTCCAGGGCATCCTGGAGCATCTTCTCTGCTTTGTCCACAATATAGTGGGAACCCCTGATCGCTGAAGCAGCGATGAAGCGAGACATACTCTGCCTCCTTTAATATCTTCGGAAATCCCCGGTCATGGGGGCATCAATAGGGTTAGTTTCGCTCATCCTGCTGGCAACGTCGAATGGTGGGCAGCTGGCCCACCTTGGGCTCCTCTCAGTGAGCGGCTTGACCCCGATCTCTCTCAGCAGCTGCCGAGCTTGTTCAAGGCGGGCTCCTTCAGCATGGACACTGACCACAACCCCGCCTAAGGAGAGGCCATACTGGTAGTAGCTCAGGGTTTCCTCAGGCACCCCCCAGAGCTCAATTAAGGCTGCGCTTGGCTCGCTACCACCAGTTATAGCAGCGGCCACAGTACCCTTGGCAATGACCGCGCCCACGCCAGGAAGAGAGATGTCTTTGGTTACCGGGACGAGGTCGGGGGCGAATGTCTCTCCATCTCCCTTTTCCTGGATGAGGATACCAACCTCCCCCACTTGATAACTCTTAGCCTTGAGCTCGCTTATCGCGTTTTCCGCTTGCTGCGGCTCTCGGAAGAGCTTTGTTACCGCCTTGGCCATATAACCTCCATCTGTTTGAGGCAAAAGCCTGAAATTTACCAAATGTTTAGTTTATCATATACTTGTAACTGCGTCAATCAACTGTCGGCTTGAACTGGACAGCAAGCGATTTTATAATTATAATCAGCAGCATTGGAGGATAACTCCTGGAAGCAGTGGAATTAGCCAGAAAAGCGGTCGATGCCGCCTTAAGCAAGCAAGCTGCTGATATCCTCTTGTTAGACCTAAGAGAGGTGTGCACTTTTACCGATTACTTTGTTTTCTGCAGCGGCGATAGCGAACGCCAAATTCAAGCTATTTGCGACGAAGTAGACGCGACATTGCGCAGGGAGGGGGTTTCCCCTTATCACCGTGAGGGAAGCGTTGACTCTGGCTGGGTGCTCCTCGATTTCGGTGAGGTTATTGTCCATATCTTCACCCCCCAAGAGCGGGAATACTATGAGCTGGAGAAGCTGTGGAGCAAAGCTACGCCAGTGATCAGGATTCTTTAACCCAGCGGTCGGCTTCACGCTCATAGCTGAGCAACTCCCCTGGGGAGAAGAACAAGCTTATCTCCTGTTCCGCATTCGCCACTGAGTCCGAGCCGTGCACCAGGTTCCGCCTGATCTCCAAGCCGAAATCACCTCTGATAGTTCCCGGGGCCGCTTGGGCTGGATCGGTCTGGCCCATAGACTGGCGAGCCACTTCCACAGCGCGCGGACCCTCCAACACAGCAGCAATGACCGGGCTTGAAGTGATGAAATCCACCAGCCCTGAGAAAAATGGCTTGCCTTGATGCACAGCGTAAAGCCTCTTGCCCAGGGCTTCGTCAATTTGAAGCATCTTCAGGGCAATGATTTTGAGCCCCCGCCGCTCCAAGCGTGAGATGATCGCCCCGACAAGCCCTCTTTGCACTGCGTCCGGCTTGATCAAGATTAAGGTCTGCTCCATAGCTTGCTGTGGCATTTTTGACATAAAGAAGCTTCCTTCCTATCGGTATCGGCAAGGCTGTTGGAGAAGTGCATTACGCAAGCTTCGTCTCCACAGTGTGTCAAGCCATAAGTATGCCCTATCTCGTGAATTGCCTCTTTTATCGCTCTTTGTGAAAAGAGCTCCTTATCCGGGGCTAAACCGTAGTGCTCCTGCCGCAACCGGCACAATGAGATGACTGCTATCCCGAGCTTGAGATCAGCTTGACCGAAGATGAAATTGAGTCCAGGGGCGTATAAATCCACGTCAGCAACCCCCAGCATTTTCCCCTCTGCCGCAAGCTCGCCTATGGCAGTTAGGATGAGAGGGGAGAGATACTGCCCCCTTCTCGGGCTGTAAGCGTAATCGGGCTTGTCCATCTGGGGCCCGACTTCAACCATGGCGGCGAAGGTTTGCTCCAGGCTTTGCTTTAGCTGAGCCAGGAGCTCAGGTTCGATGGCGCCGATGGGGATCAGGGTTATCCTTGCCATGTCATGATCCTAGCCAGGACAGCACCTGGTTTGCTACCTGGCTCCGGTTCATCTTGGTTACCGGAACCACCTTCACCCCAGGGTGCTGCTTGATCTTATCGGCCCAGGGGTGAGGTTTAAGCATAATGGTGCCCAGGACTCTTTTCCCGCTTTCAATAGCTTTCAGCACTGCCTCTCGAAAAGAGGGCGAGAACAGCTCCATCTTCTTGATCTCGTCAATGACCACGATGTCACATTCCTGAATCGCCTTTCCGATGGCGGGAACAGCCACCCGTTCCAGGGCAGCGAGATCGACCCCGTATTTGCTCACCCGATAAGGGCTTTGAGTATCGATATGAGCCAAGGTGGCGCCTTGCCCATCCAGGGTGACGATTTTGAATCCGTGGCGCACGCCACCGACCCTTATCTCCTCGGTATAGAAGCCGCCGGCGCTTTTCCCCACCTGTGCCAGCACCTCCTTGAGCAGGCTCGTCTTGCCGCTACCCGGCACGCCGATGAGCAGAAATGCTTGCTTCATTATGGCTGTTGCTCTATTCCTTATTCAGCTGCCCTGTTTCATCGTCACCGATGGCTTCCTGAGATAGAGTGGCTGCAGGGTAGCTGGGTTGTCGTAATCCTTGGCCTCAAGCCTCTTCCAGCCGAGCTGCGCAAGGTAGCCAGCACGGCGCAGAAAGGCGCCGCCCTGTAAAATCATCGCCTTTGACCCTAATCGCTGTTCGAGCCCCTGGGCCACTTCTGGAGGGATCTCGCCGCAGAATATGGTTCGGTCTATGATCTCAGAGCATAGGGCGTCAACGTTGGTGATATGCTCCGCGATAAGCCTGTGCCAATTTTCGCCCTGCATTTGAAATAATGCGGTGGCGATTTCACCCCGGCCGGCGCTCAGAATAGGGCAGACGGGCAGGGAGGTGGCAGCGTGGGCAAAGGCCTGTACTTCAAGCGTGCTGATGCCAACCAGGGGTACGCCCAAGGCAAAGCAAAGCCCTTTGGCTGTGCTCACCCCCACCCGAAGCCCAGTAAAGCTCCCCGGCCCCTTGGCCACGACGATCCCTTCGATGTCCTCGATCTCCACCTTCGCCAGATGGAGAAGATGGACTATGTTGGGCATCAGCTCCGTGGCATGGCTTCGCCCGGCATGCCAGGTAAGCTCCGCCTGCACCTCGCCCTTAACGGATAGGGCCAGGCTGGCGATTGCGGTTGAGGTATCTATAGCGAGCTCCATCTCCTCTTCAGCTCCGAAATCAGTTCCTCATAATGCTCCCCTTTGGGCTCTAAGCAAAGCTTGCGTTCGTTCTCCCCGAGATGCTCCAGCTTGACCAGCAAGTGCTCCTCGGGAAGCACCGGCAAAGCCCTTTCCGCCCACTCCACCACACAGACCCTATCGCCGTAGAGATAATCATCAAGTCCGAGGTCGACAACCTCTTCAATGCTATCAAGTCGATAAAAGTCGATGTGATATAAAAGAAGCCGCCCCTGGTACTCTCTAATCAGCACAAAGGAAGGGCTCAAGGTATAATCATCGATGCCCAGTCCCCAAGCGATGCCTTGGGCCAGGCAGGTTTTCCCTGTCCCCAGCTCGCCGACCAAAAGCATGACATCGCCCGCTTTCGCCAGCTTCCCCAACTGAATTCCGAGGCGCTGCGTCTCCTCCGTGCTATAGCTGATGAACTCAAGCGAATCTCTCATCCCTGAAGTGCTCCCATCCCCCTCCTTCCCATTCCATCGCCTTTCCTTCCTCATCAAGAAGCGTCACTCGCCGCGGCTCAGCGACGATCTCGCCAATGATCGTCACCGGACTTGACATGAGCGATTTTGTCCCTTCGATGACATCACCCCGGGCAGTGAATAATAACTCGTAATCCTCACCCCCTGATAGCGCCAGCCTCAGAGAGTCCCGTTCAAAAGCAGCCAGCACTAAAGGATGGATGGGCACTCTATTGGTCATAACCCGGGCTCCCACCCTGCTCGCCTGACAGATCTTATCCAGATCAGCAACCAGCCCATCGCTCAAATCTATAGCAGCCCGCACCCCATGCTGAGCCAGGAGCTCCCCTTCACCAACCCGGGGAAGCGGGCAGAGATGAGCCTGCCTGAGGTAACCGGCTGTTTCTTCATCAAGCTCAAGCCCTGCCTTCAGCATCCTGAGCCCAGCTGCCGAGGAGCCCAAATAACCTGTGACTGCGATCAGGTCACCGGGAAGAGCCGCCGAGCGGGTGAGGATGTTATTCCCTGCCATCCCGACTACGCTGGGGCTGATGATGACCAGAGGCGCCTTGACGACATCGCCACCGATGATGCTGAGGGCGAACCTTTTGGCTATCTCAGCCATCCCTTGGTACATCTCGAGGACCTGTTCCACTTCGGTATCCGAGGGCAAGCCCAATGAGACCAAGGCATGCCTGGGAATGCCGCCCATAGCGGCAATGTCACTGATATTCACCGCCAGCGCTTTCCAGCCCAGCTCCCGCCAGGTGATGATGTCCAGAGAGAAGTGCACATCCTGGATCAAGATATCGGTGGTGCCGAGCTGGGGCGCTCCTTGGCTGCGCCAGGCGGCAGCGTCATCGCCGACGCCGATCAAGATATCATGCTCAGGGGTATCGCCGACTCCTGATTTGTTCAGGAACTCGGTGATAATCTCGATTAAGCCGAATTCCCCAATTTGCCAGAGTTTCATAGGCAAATTATACATATTCACACCCTATCTCTCAACTCTCTATGAGGCCGCCTTGCCCCAAGCCCCACCCCTTGCTATAATAACTAACCGAGGATAAAAGAAAAGAAAGGAGATCTATAATGGGCCTGCTTTATGAGAAAGAGGATAAAATCGTAACCATTACCCTCAATCGCCCTGAAGCATTAAACGCCCTCGATCCTGAAACCTGCCTAGAATTCAGCAGCGCCGTGATCAGATTTCGAGATGACCCCGAAGCCCTGGTGGCCATTATCACCGGTGCCGGAAAGGCTTTTTGCGTCGGCGCTGACATCAAGAAACTGGTCCCGGTGTGGGCTGATGGGTCGTTTCAGGTGCCCCCGATGATCATGCGCGGCCTCGACGTCTGGAAGCCGCTCATCGCTGCAATCAATGGCGCTGCATTAGGCGGAGGGCTTGAGGTGGCACTGGCCTGCGATCTGCGGATTGCTGCCGAAAATGCTATCTTTGGTCAGCCCGAGGTTCGCTGGAGCTTGATCCCTGGCTGGGGTGGAACGCAGAGATTGCCCCGCGCCATCCCCGAAGTCAAAGCTGCGGAATTGATCCTCATGGGCACAAATATCGATGCCAATGAAGCATACCGCCTTGGGCTGGTGAATAGGGTGGTTCCCTTGGCTGAACTTCTGCCCACAGCTAAGAAATGGGCAGCTAAGATCTGCGACAATGGCCCCCTGGGGGTCAGGGCAGCCAAAGAAGCTATGATCAGGGGCAGCAGCATGTCCCTGGAAGATGGCGTGCGGCTGGAGGAACTGCTCTTTGAGAACATCCTCAACACTGAGGATGTTAAAGAAGGACTTCAAGCGTTTAGCGAGAAAAGAAAACCAGAATATAAGGGACGATAAATAGAGATAAGGAGGTAGAATGGAAATCAAGAAGGTTGGGATTGCTGGGTGCGGTTTGATGGGCTCAGGCATCGCCCAGGTCTGCATCCAGGCTGGCTATCAAGTAGTGGTCTCTGAGATCAACGATGAGCTGTTAAATAAGGGCATAGATTCGATTAAGGCCAACTTAGACAGGAATGTGCAAAAGGGCAGAATGAAGGAGGAAGATGAGAAGGCGGCATTGGGTCGGCTAAAGGGCACCACCGAGATCAGGGATTTTGCCGATTGTGACTTGATCATCGAGGCCGTTATTGAGCTAATGGAGGAAAAGAAAAAGCTCCTTTCCGCCCTGGATAAAATCTGCCCCGAGAGCACCATCTTTGCCAGCAATACCTCGAGCCTTTCCATCATCGAAATGGCGTCAGCGACTAACAGGCCAGACCGGGTATTGGGCCTGCACTTCTTCAATCCCGTGCCCGTGATGCGATTGATCGAGCTTGTGCACAGCCTGGCTACCTCCGATGAGACTGTCAATACGGCAGCGGAGTTCGGCAGATCTCTGGGTAAGGAAGTTGTGATAGTTAAGGATAGTCCAGGATTTCTGGTAAACCTTCTTCTCACTCCTCTCATGCATGAGGCTATGAAGGCACTGGAATCGGGATTGGCTACCATGGAGGACATCGATACCGCAGTAAGGCTGGGCTTAAACCATCCTATGGGACCTTTTACCTTGGCTGACCTCATTGGACTTGATACCGTTTATCGCATCTCGTCCGCTATATATGAGGAGACTAAAGAATCCCGGTTTGCCCCACCACCTCGGTTGAAGCAAATGGTGCTCGCAGGCTGGCTTGGGCGCAAGACGGGCAAGGGCTTCTACGAGTACAAATAACCTATCGTTAGGGGACTGGCTATTTGCCTCGCTTTTCATACTCAGGGCATTCTGTGGCGTTGGGGCGCTCCGGGCGGTGACAGGCACTGCGCCAGTTCCACTTACAACTATCACATAAGATTATGTTCATTCCCAGCGCCTTTTTAACCCTGAGCTTGAACCTCTGGCTCCAGTGTGGCATCATTCAGCCCCTAAGGATTGACATAAAGTATGCCCGACACTTACCCATAGTATAGAAGGTTGTCAAGCAAACATCAAATAGCTTGTAGCAATAACTTCCTGGTGCTATACTGCGACTGAGGCCAGCGACCTTGTTACATAAAGTATCACTTGGGGTCAGAGACATCAGCAAATACCGTTTGCTCCTCGCCGGTGAGCTCATCGACGAGCTGGAAAGATTGGCTGCTGAGCTTAAAGGGGTCCGCATTTGCCATATCAACTCCACTCCCTTTGGCGGTGGGGTTGCTGAACTCCTTAGCTCCTATATCCCATTGGTGCGCGATCTGGGGCTTGATATCGATTGGCAAGTAATCTACGGTGATCGGCGGTTTTTTAGCATCACCAAGAGCATCCACAACGCCTTGCAGGGTGGCGATGGTCGTTTTATCAGAGGAGAGGAGACGCAAAGGGGTTATAAGTCACAGAGTCTGCTCAATGCCCAGGAGATGGATCGCAATTACGATGTGTTCATAGTTAATGACCCACAGCCGGCAGCACTGCCTCACTTCAGTGATGAGGCACAGGCAAAATGGATTTGGCGCTGCCATGTCGATAGCTCAGAGCCAAATGAGGAAGCGTGGCAATTTCTGCGCCCTTATATCGAGGAGTTTGATGCCGCCGTTTTCACCATGAGCAAGTTCGTGCCACCTGATCTTATGGGGCCACGAATTGCCACCATGCCTCCGGCCATTGACCCCTTCAGCTCTAAGAATATGCCCCTTCCCAGAACGCTCTGTCGTGAGTTGCTCCAAAACTTGGGCCTCGACCCGAAGCGACCGCTCATCATCCAGGTTTCCAGGTTTGATCAATGGAAAGACCCCTTCGGTGTCATCAGGGTTCACCGAATGGTGAGGCAGGAAGTGCCCGGATTGCAGCTGGCTTTAGTTGGTTCCCTTGCTGGTGATGACCCTGAAAGTATGGATATGTATGCTGCGATCCACCGCGAAGTGGACAAGGATAAGGACATATATGTTTTCAGCAACCTCACCGGGGTCGGCAACATGGAGGTCAATGTCTTTCAGACTGCTTGCGACGTTGCCATCCAGAAGTCGATAAGGGAGGGCTTTGGTTTAGTCGTCTCCGAGGCATTATGGAAACAAACCGCCATGGTCGCTGGTAATGCTGGCGGCATCCCACTCCAGATGTCAGGCAAGCTCAGCCAGTATTTGATTTCCAGCGAAGAGGAGTGTGCTGAAAAGGTGCTCTATTTACTCCAGCATCCCGATATCGCAGCAGAGCTGGGGCAGGAAGGCAAAGAACATATAAGGCAAAACTTCCTCATGCCAAGGCTAATCAAAGACGAGTTGAGCTTGATAAAAAGCCTGTTGCAGGATTAGTCATCGGGAGCCCCGCCCTTTTGCATTTCCCATTTCCCTATCTCTATTAGATGTGCGAAACTCGCGTTTAGAGCACCAATGGCTCTACTTGAACCACTATGTCGTTGGGAGAAGCACCGATCGCTTTGTTAAACTCCTCCACTGCCTTGAGGTCAGGAGCGTCGATATCGCAGACGCCGATGCCGGTATCGGGATTCCACATCACGCCGTTAAACTTCACCGCCGGCATTTTTGTCGCCGCCTCTCCGATCGCCTTTTTCAGCCCTTCTGCTTGCTCTGGAGTAAGCTTGGGGATCCTAACCTTCTCCGTGTAATGAATTGCATAGAACTTTGGCATTTCCACCCCCTCCTTTTTATTCTCGGTTTCGCCACCCCTTGTTAGATAAGGTTTCAGGACAAGGCTCCCTGTTTATGGCTAATGTATAGCCCAAAAGCCATGGCTTGTCAAGTGGTTATTCACTTAACGGGTGATATTTTTTGTGGGTTTCCTTTGCGTATTTGTCTGAGGCATGAACATAGCGGGTGGTGGTATCCAGTGATTCGTGACCGAGGAGAATCTGAATGGCCGCCGGATTAGCGCCTTCTTCAGCCAAGTAAGTGGCAAACCCATGCCTCAGGGAATGGGCTGAGGTTGGCACATTTATTTTCAGCTTTTCCCGATACCGTTTGATCCGCTCTTGCAGATAGTTGGTGGAAATCCTTTTCTTGGGCTTGGCGACATTTCTCCCGGCGTAGGGGATAAACAGAGCCGGGCAGCTATCTTGGCGTGTGATCAAATATCTATCTAAGTGCTCACGAGCCCTGGGGGTCAGATAAACAAAGCGCTGCTTTCGGCCCTTTCCGGTGATGAAGATGCGACCCGTGTCATCGATTTGGTTCCTATTGAGATTACAAAGCTCAGAGATCCGCATTCCGGTGGCAAATAAGGTCTCCAGCATGGCTCTATTCCTCAAGCCGACGGTACGATTTGACTCCAAATGACTTGGTGCCTCAATTAAGCTCACTAAATCATTCAGCTCCGCCACCTGGCCATGTTTCCGTTCCGTCTTGGTAAGTTTGACTGCCTCCGGAGGCACGGGACAGGGATAATCCATCTCAATGAGGTATTTCAGGAAGGAGCGAAGAGCGGAGAGCATGCGGTTTACCGAGCGGGAAACGAGCTGTTTTTGACCCGGTTGCGACTGGATTGCCGTTTTTCGATCCCGGGAAGTGAGGTATGCCTTGTAATGAGTGATTGTTCTTTTATCGATTTTGCCAAAGTCGATCTTGGATTCAGTCAAAAACTGCTCAAAAACCTTCAAGTCTCGTTCGTAATTATAAACCGTCTCCTGGGAGTAGTTGTTCGCCTGCAAATCCAAGAGGAAATCCTCCAGATGTAGTAACATGATTTCACCTCTTAACTGAGTGGTAGCAACATTATACTCGATTGAATTCTATTTCTTTAAGCCCCTTTTGTCAAGGGTCAGATGCCATCGAACCAGCCCTGATAATACTTTCTCAGGTATTCCTCATGTGGATATGTTCTT
The DNA here is from genome assembly GCA_030615045.1 of Chloroflexota bacterium. Lineage (GTDB taxonomy): Bacteria > Chloroflexota > Dehalococcoidia > SZUA-161 > JAUWZY01 > JAUWZY01. Next base: position 1,057 of record JAUWZY010000006.1, on the reverse strand, counting down.
CGTACATTTTCCTCGCTGAAAGAATATCTGTATTGAGCGCAATATCTCATTAGCAGCTGATATGCCTGATTCATCCTTTTCATCATCTCTGCACATTCTGGCTTGTCTTCATCCTGACATCTGTCGGGATGATAGCGATTGGCTGCCCTTTTATAGGCCTCTTTTATCTGCTTCAAGGTCGCAGTGTCGTCCAATCCCAATAATTGCCGCGCCTCGTTTATCTGATCGAAGTCGGCCATAGCTAATGCTTCAACTCTCTTTTTAGCGACTCGATCTTGCCGCTTGCGCTCGATATCTTATCGCGCCGGTCATCAATCTTAATCACAGTCACCACTCGCATAACTCCAGCATCAAACACAGCTTCGTGCATCTTCCGAGCCGAGATCAAGAGCCGCTCCAAGTCGCCCTCGATAATCGTTCCCATTGCCGTTGGCTCATACCTTATGCCTTCCTCAGTCTGCAATGTCTCCACAGCTCGAGCTATATATTTGCTCAGTGAAGGAGTCCCTGTCCCCAAGGGAATGATGCTGACCTCAATCACCGCCATTTCTTACACCCCCCCCCATTTTGGATCTGTGCCCACATCGTAGGTAATTCTTTATTTATGTAAAGTATATGTATTTATATTAAAAGGCCCACCAAGTGGGCCTTTTTTGGTCTGGTGGAGACGGGGGAGAGTCGAACTCCCCGTCCAGAAGAAATCCATCCCGAATATGCTACAAGCTTAGCCAGCTCTTTGTTCTCACCCAGCTGCCCCCTGCTGACCGGGTGCTGCTGGGCCAGCCGATAACATCTTAAGCGACCCCTATCGACATCAGGGTCACTGCACCTCGATTTCTCGGCGCCCAATCCCTCCCATCGAGGAGAGGATGGGTTGGGTGTGGCCAGTTACTTAGGCCGCTACTAAGGTTTTGCCAGTTACTTTTTTGCCACCTGTTTTACGAGGGCGATGGCACCTCGGCTTGCCATCCTGGGACGCCCTTCCCCTGTCGAAACCACTCGTCCCCATTTATGACGCTTTGTGTTCAGCGCCTGTTCCATCTCACGCTGAGCATCG
>JAUWZY010000017.1 GCA_030615045.1 Chloroflexota bacterium | reverse complement strand
GGCATGACCGTCATCCGCCCCGTCATTGCCGTTCGGGAGCGGAACGGCCCCTTCAAATCAATCGACGATTTCTGCCACCGCGCTGAGCTCCAGGGGATTAATAAGCGAGCCTTGGAAAGCCTGATCAAAGCGGGAGCTCTGGACTGCTTGGCCGATCGTGGTGCCCTTCTCGGCGGGATCGACCGCATTTTATCGTTGGCACAGCGGGGGCGGCGTCTTAAGGAGATGGGACAAGCTACTATATTCGATCTCTGGGGAAGCAGTGTAGCCGTGACCATGCCCGGACTGGAGCTGCCAGCCATCGATATCCCGGTCAGGGAAAAATCGGTCTGGGAAAGGGAGCTTCTGGGTGTCTCCTTCTCGGAACAGCCTTTTGCTCTTGGGCTTGGGGAACTGCCCGCCGGGGTTGATACCTTCTGCGGTCAGGTCGATGAGGAGATGGTGGGGCAGACGGTGGGCATTGCTGGTCAGGTCATCTCGGTGCGGCAATCATTCACCAAGGACGGGCGCCCCTTTGTCAGCGCTGTCCTCAGAGATGTCGATGGCAGCATTGAAGTCACAGCCTGGGCTGAGGTCTATGAGCGAACAAAGGAGCTTTGGCTTGAGGGAAATAGCCTTGTGGTTAGGGGCAAAGTGAAAGTTCGTGGCGAACGAGTGCAGCTGGTGTGCCAGAATGTGACCCCTTACCCACAGGAATCGGAGCGCGAAGTTGAGCAACCTTCCCTCAAAGCGCTCTATATCACCATAGCCCAAACCGAGGACGCCGAGGCTGACATCGCCAGGCTAAGAGAGGTCTTCGATGTCCTTAAGGGGTTTCCCGGTGAGGATAGCGTGCACCTCGCCATCATTGATACTGCTGGGGTTACCAAGCTCGATGTGCCAAAGCTAGCCACGGGATATTGCCCCAAGCTTCATCAGCAGCTGGTTTATTTAGTTGGCGAGCAGGGATTGACCGTGAAAACAGAGACGGACTAAGCTCATGAAGTGGGAATACCTGACCACAGCCCCGGATCAGCTCACCGCTGAGATATGGCAGCAACTATTGCAAAGTGAAGGCATTCCCGCTGTGATCGAGCCCAGGGATGCTGTCTCCTTCCTCGGCGTCTCCGCTATGCCCTGTAGGCTTATGGTCCCCGAGGGATTAGCGAAGGAGGCATTGGCAATACTGGGCGAGCATAGTTAGCGTGCCGAGGCTTCCATATTCAGCAGGCGCTTTTTCAGCCCCAAGCCGCTGCCGAATCCGACCAAGCTGCCATCACTGCCAACCACTCGGTGGCAGGGCACGATGATGGGCAGCGGGTTTCGGGCCAGGACCTGTCCCACCGCTCTAAAGGCTTTTGGCTTGCCCAACTGCTTTGCCACCCAGGCATAGCTTCTGGTCTCTCCATAAGGTATGGAGTGGACGAGATCCAAGACGGCGCGCTGAAATGGGGTGGCGTCTCTCAGCTCCAGCCTATCGGGGAAATTCGCCTTCTCGCCTCTGAAGTAACGCCGAAGTCGCTGTGGCAGGTCGGCAAAGAATGGAGAATCCTCGATGGCTCGCGATAAGAAAGGGGAAAGGGCGGAGAGCACAGCTTCAGGGGAGGGCTGGTGCCAGATAAGGCGATAAAGCCCCCCATCTGAGCCGATAATGCCAACCCAACCAAACTCGGTGTCAAAGATAGCATAGCTAACTCGCGACATAAGGGCAGCTGTCCTACTTGTTATTTAGCTCTTCGTGGGACAAGAACCAAAACCCCAGACTATTTGCCCTGCGGCGGCTTCCCCGCTTTTTCTATCCATTCAATTAGCCTTGGGTCAGGTTTGGGCGGTGGAGGCTGTGGCTTAGGCTTTTCTTTCTCGGACACTTTTAATCCTCTCCCATTTAGAAGACTCTTCTCATCATTATTATACCAGATTGTAGAGCAGTGTGACCCCTATAATCAATGCGCCTGAAAGTATAAAATCAAAGCTAGTATGCATAAGTCTCGCCTTGAGCACAATGCGTTTTTTATTCCAATCATAAGCGGTGAGTTGGGCATCGACTATAGCTAGCTTAGTTACTTCCGATTGCTCTGTAAGGTAAAATTCGCGTAATGCTCGTGGGAGCGGTGCCCACTCAAATTTTCTAATCCAGTATCCAGCCACGGCGGCCAACAACAGAGAAACCAAGACCAATGCTACAGCAGCAATAAGCAGCCCCTTTGTGACCATATCGCCACTGCGGATTAAAGGGAAACCTAAAAGTGCAGCTAGAATAACCCCCGACAAGCCTAATACCACACCTATTTTCATATCCAGCGCGGAACTCTGCTCAAACTGACGATCCAATGCGGCTTTAGTTTCACTCCACACAATATCCAAACTTGGTAGCAATTCTGCATCTTCTTCCATTCCTCTTTCCTCGCTTTAATTCCCTTTTCCCAGGTCAAAGGCGTGGTGCAGGGCGCGGACAGCGTCCCCAACCCGGGCCTCGTCAATGATGCAGGTGATTCTGATCTCTGAGGTGGTGATCAGCTCGATGTTGATCCCTTGGTCGTAAAGGACGCGGAACATCCTTGAGGCATAGCCCGGCGTGCTCTGCATCCCGGCGCCGACAATGCTCATCTTGCCCAGATTGGCATCGCTGACGCAGCCTCTGGCCCCAATTGCCTCGACCACGGGCTCGACCACAGCTATGGCTTTATCAAGGTCACTTTTGGCCACGGTGAAGGTCAGGTCGGTAATCCTCTCCACACTGGCATTCTGAACAATGGTATCGACATTGACATTTGCTCGTGCCAGGGGCTCGAAGATAGTGGTGGCAATGCCCGGCCTATCGGGGACGCCGAGGATGGTGACCTTGGCCACATTGAGATCCTGAGCGATGCCTCGCACTTTGTTCCGAACCTCCATAGCAATCCCTCCATGAACCAGAGTGCCTGGTTTTTCGCTGAAACTGGATGCCACCAAAATGGGTATCCCGTATAGCTCGCTTAACTCCACCGCCCTGGGATGCATCACCCTGGCCCCATAGCATGCGAGCTCCATCATCTCCTCGTAACCGATCTGATCAAGCTTTCGCGCCTCTGGGACGAGGTGGGGGTCGGCGGTATAGATGCCATCGACATCGGTGTAGATCTCACAGCGCTCGGCACCGAGCCCCGCCGCCAGGGCTACTGCTGTGATATCGGAGCCGCCGCGACCCAAGGTGGCGATGTCTTTCTCCTCGGTGAGCCCCTGAAACCCGGCGACGATGACGATTTTTCCTGCTTCAAGCTCTTTTATCACCCGGTCTGGAACCACACCCCTGATTCGAGCCCGACTGTGTGCGGTGTCTGTCCTGATCCCGGCTTGGGCTCCGCTGAGGCTGATGGCCTCATATCCCAGGGACTTCAGCGCCATTGCCAGTAGGGTGCTGGATACGATCTCGCCGGTGGAAAGGAGAGAATCCAGTTCCCTCTCGTCAGGGCGATCGCTGACCTGGTAGGCTAAGCTGATGAGCCCATCGGTGGTCTCGCCCATAGCCGAGGTCACCACCACTACCTTGTCCCCTCTCTCCTCGGCCGATGCTATCCTGCGGGCGACATCTCTGATCTTGGCGGCATCGGCCAGCGAGCTGCCACCGTATTTCTGCACAATAAGAGCCATTTGCTACATCCCTATCAGGCGCTCCATGATGGTATGTCCCTGTTCAATGAAAACACCTGTGCTTTTGGCTTCTGCTTCTGTGAATCTCTTCACCCCAGTAGCCTGAATCCCCGGTCCCCAGAGCATAAATGGAACTGGCTCGGGGGTATGAGTTTGAATTGCGATGGGTGTTGCGTGGTCAGGCATAGCTAACACGCGAAGGGCAGTCCTCTTCCAGGAGCGGAGTCGGCTTACAATCTCTCGGTCTATCCTTTCGATAGCGGTTATCTTATCGTCAATGGAGCCGGCGTGAGCGGCTTCATCCGGTGTCTCAATATGGATGACCACCAAGTCATGCTCCGTGAGCGCCTTCAGGGCACCGGCTGCCTGGGCAGCGTAATCGTTGTCCAAGCCATCGGTTACGCCTGGAATGTCCAGCACCTCGATTTCCACCATCTGTGCCAAGCCTCGGAGAAGGTCAACCCCCGAGGTCATTGCGGCGTCGAGACGATAAATCTGCCTGAAGGATGGCATATCGGGTGTTTTCCCGCTGCCCCAGAAGAGCCAAATCATGGTGGCCGGTATGTCACCACGAGCGCGCCGCGCTATGTTCACGGGATGCTCTCGCAGCACCTCTTCGGAGCGTGCCATGAGGTCTCGTAGTAGCTCACTTCCTGGACCATGTGGGAGAAATTCAGCGATAGGCTTGTCGGGAATGTCATGTGGAGGAGTGCAAGTAGCCAAGAGTGTATCCTCCCGCCCTGTTATTCTACACAGGTGTCTATAGCTAACGCCGGAATAAAAGTGTACCCCATCACTGCCCAAGCTCCTCTCTAAAGCGGCAATGAGGGCATGAGCTTCGCTGTCTTCGATATAGCCTGAGCTGTAGCTCCACATTCTTCCATCCCGAGTGGCAACCAGATTGCAGCGAAAAATAGCATCGCCTTCCTCAAGGGGAACGCCCCTGCTCCTCGCCTCTATGGCGCCTCTGCCGTGATAGTATACCTTTGGATTGTAACCAAGCACCGACATACAGGCACAGGCGCTTGAAGGCTCCATGCCCAGGGGCACGTTTCGCGCAAGGCCAATAATGCCCTCCTTTGCCATGGCATCCAGGTTAGGGGTATCGGCAAGCTCCAAGCAGGTTTTCCCACCGCGCTCAGCCAGCGGCCAGCCGGAGGCACCATCAATTATTACAACGCAATATTTCATCTGTATATATTGACACTAAGTATAGCACCAGCCAACCTCAGATTCAATGACCGCGGAATTAGAGCGAATTGATGAAGGGGTTTCTAACGAATACGTTTGGTGCCTTTTAGTTTCTGACGGATGCGTGGAATATCATCGTTCCAGACATAAATATTGTCGGGGCGTTCAAAGTCGATGTCTATAGCTGCTATGTCTGGTACACCAACCCTATACGCGATTGCAACAACCAGTGAGTCATGGCTCCCTAAGTTATAGCGTGCCGCCACCTCACAAGCTTGTTGGAGCAGTGGTCTGGTCAGACGCACAACATGTGTGTCAAAATGGCTAAGGAAATCGTCCAATACCTTATCTGCCTCTTTGAATAACCATTGACGCTGCAAGCTATCATCAATTGGCAGGACAGACTGCGTAGGGGCGAAAAGTTGGGCACTGGCTAATAAATCACCACTACTATAAAGCCTTTTCCAATACTGCGGCGCTTCCAAAAATAGTAACGGCGAATAGATCAGCCTGACCTGCTGACTATACAAGCGAGTGGCAAATTCACGACACTGGCGATAGAAGCTGGGTTTCTTTGATGTCCCTTGGTAATCGATCAGAGCCTCGAAAATGAAACTTGAATCGACTACGATTTTATTAGGCAAGGGGTCATCGGAAAATAGAAGCGTAACCGCCATTCATCTGTCTTGAGACTAACGTTTAGCCTCCTTGGTTATCCTCTGGAGGTCGATGGACTTACGGACTTTGATGGTTGGAAAGCGGGGTTCTCCATCGCCTGAGGTAGGCTCTTTTTTGCGGGAATGGTATTCAATTTCGCCAGCCTCGATTAGCTCTTGTAACCTATCCTTATCCATATCCATCTTAGTTCCCTCCCCTTATTGCCTATCATTTATATTATCAGGAAAGCCTGATAGTTTGTCAACATTTTTGCTGGTCAATACCTTCCCTCAGGGGCAGGGTTTGCCCGCTCTCGATAGCAGCGAAGCCATATTTGCTCCGGATGCGGTCGATAGCCCTGTTGAGGCATTCCAGCCTCTCCGTCTTGGCGTCTAACATATTGAGTTGCTTCCCCTGGCTCAGGCTCGAGACCCTGATGCCGATGAGCCGCACAAGCTTGTGCCTCTGGCTGAGCGCCTTCTCCATCAGCTCACGCCCGACTTCGAAGATAGCCTGGTCAACTTCGCTGGCCTCGTTCAGGGTCTGGCTTCGGGTGATGGACTTGAAATCGGCATATCTGAGCTTCAAGGTGATGCATCTGGCTCTTTTACCGTTTGCTCTGAGCTCAGCCCCCACCTCTTCGCTGAGGCGGCGCAAAGTTGCCTGGAGAAAGCGGCGATCGAGGGTATCGCGGGCAAAAGTGGTCTCACGGCTTATCGACTTAGGCGAGCTGGGGCCCTGCACTTTCCTTTCATCGATGCCATTAGCATAGCGGTGCAGCAGCTCAGCCATGGCACCGAAGCTCTGTCTCAGAAATGAGGGCGGGGCCTCGGCCAATTGCCCGATGGTATTGATGCCCACAGCCGTTAACACACGTTCTGTCTTGTCCCCGACGCAGGGCAGCTTGGTCAGGGGCAATGGCGCCAGGAACTCTCGCTCCGCCCCCGGAGCGACCTCGATGATGCCATCGGGTTTGCTCAAGCTTGAGGCCACCTTAGCCACCACCTTGGATGAGGCAATGCCCGCCGAGGCAGTAATCCCGATCTCATCCTTTATCCTGCTTTTGATCTTGGATGCAGTCTCTCGAGCGGGACCATAAAGCGATTCAAAGCCAGTGAGGTCTATATAGGCCTCATCAAGCCCCAGCGGCTCCACATCTGGGACGAAGTCAGCGAGGATGCCGAAGAACTCGACCGAAGCATCACGGTAGCGGTCGAAGCTCCCCCTGAGGAAGACAGCCTGGGGGCAGATGCGGTGAGCGGTGGTCAGCGGCATGCCAGCCCGCAGCCCATAGGCTCGAGCTTCATAGGAGGCGCAGGAGACCACACCCCGGGCATCAAGGTGACCGCCGACTACCACCGGCTTGCCCGAAAGCTCGGGGTTCAGTGCCCTCTCCACCGAGACGAAAAAGGCATCGAGGTCGATATGAGCTATGCGCCTCATGAGAACATTAGTTCGAAATAATTATAGCCCGCTCAATGCCCATTGTCAATAGAGGCATTGATTTGCTGATTTAAACGGGATATACTATTTTAGAGTTAGCAAGGAGGGGAAATGCCGGAGGAAGAGATTGGGCGGGTATCCACCTTCTTCGCCCGACCGGTGGTGGCTGGCATCGATTTGACGGCGCCGCTTAAGGTTGGTGACCGGATTCACATCCAGGGTTTCACCACTGACCTTGAGCTGGTGGTGGAGTCGATGCAAATCTTCAATGTGGATGTCACGGAGGCCAAAGCGGGGGATGCCATTGGCATCAAAGTACCCGATCGGGTGAGAAAGGGCGACCGAGTCTATAAGGTCATCGAATAAGCGGTGTTTTATTGGGGAGCTTCCAGGCTCTTAGCCAGGTTGGCCATCTCGATGGCGTTGACCGCAGCCTCGAAACCTTTGTTGCGCTGCTTTGTCCCCGCTCGTTCGATAGCCTGTTCCAGAGTATCGGCGGTGATAACGCCAAAGATGACGGGCACTCCCGTCTCCAAGCTCACCCGGCCGATTCCTCTGCTCGCCTCTGCGGCGATGTAATCGAAGTGAGGCGTTCCTCCCCGGATCACAGCCCCGAGACAGATAATGGCGTTATACCTCCTCGATTCGGCCATCTTCTTGGCGATGAGCGGGATCTCAAAGCAGCCCGGTGTCCAGGAGAGCTCGATGTCTTGTTCCCTAACGCCGTGGCGGGCAAGGGCATCCTGAGCCCCTTCCAGAAGCCTGTTGGTGATGAACTCGTTGAACCGGGCCACAACGAGGCCAAACCTCAATCCCTCGCCCAGCAAATTGCCTTCATATCGCTTGCTCAATGCTTCCTCCTTCAGAGAACGCCAATACTCTTGAGGTATTCCTTGACCTCCGGCATCTTCTCTTCCAGACCGGACAGGCCTGAGAAAATGTGTAAGCTCACCCGACCTTTGTCCCCTGTCTTAAATGGACCATGCTCATACCCCGCCGGGAAGATGAAGTGGGTCCCGGGCCCATAGACCTTCCCCTCATATTTACACTCCCCCTCAAGCCCATACTGTTGCTCCAGGCACGCGTGGCTATGAGGTGGAAATACCACCCCTGGATCCCATCTGACCAACATAGCGTGGGCTTTGGTTTCTTTATCCAGTGCCAACATCTTTACTGCTATGCCCGGCAAAGCAGGCGTTCTTATCCATTCAACATCTTTCTCATTTACGATAACATCTGGCATTTTGGGGCCTTCTTTCCATTTGGATTATTACTTGCTATTCTCTTAGCTCCTCGATGTTGAGGACATGCCCCATCTTCTCTCGTTTCACTTCCAGGTAATGGATGTTTTCCGGGGTTGCTTCAGCGACAATGGGCACGGTCTCCACTACCTGGAGCCCATAGCCCTCCAAGCCGATGACCTTCTTCGGGTTATTGGTCAGGAGCCTCATATTGCGCACCCCGAGGTCGATCAGGATCTGGGCTCCGATGCCATAGTCACGCAAGTCAGGGGCAAAGCCCAGTGCCGTGTTCGCTTCTACGGTATCCAGCCCCTGATCCTGGAGGGCATAAGCCCGAAGCTTGTTATGCAGTCCGATGCCGCGCCCTTCTTGGCGCATATAGAGGAACACCCCTTGGCCCTCAGCGGCGATGGCCTTCAAGGCCAAGGCGACCTGCTGCCCGCAGTCACAGCGCAAGCTGGCAAAAACGTCCCCAGTGGTGCATTGGCTATGCACCCGGACCAGCACTGGCGTCTCGCCATCTATCGGGCCCTTAACCAAAGCTATATGCTCGTCGGGGTCGATGACGCTCTTATAGGCGATAACGGTGAACTCACCGTACTTTGTGGGCAGCCTGGCTTCGGCGACTCGGTTTACTAGCTTCTCATGCCTGCGGCGGTAAGAGATGAGGTCGGCGACGGTTACGATGTTGAGCCCATGCTCGGCGGCCATAACCTCAAGCTCAGGCAGGCGAGCCATGGTGCCGTCATCAGCCATGATCTCGCAAATGATGCCTGCAGGATAGAGCCCGGCCAATCGAGCCAAATCAACTACCGCTTCAGTATGTCCGGCACGAACCAGAACGCCGCCTTCCCTTGCTTGCAGGGGGAACATATGGCCCGGGCGAGCCAGATCCTCGGGCTTAGTCCCGGGGTCGAGGATGGTTTTTATCGTTGCTGCCCGATCGTAGGCCGAGATGCCCGTAGTCACGTTATTTCTTGCCTCTACCGAAACGGTAAATGCAGTGCCGTGAAGCGAGGTGTTATCTTGAACCATCAGTGGGATCTTGAGTTCTTCCAGCCGCTCCCCGATGATGGGCATACAGATCAGACCCTTGCCGTACTTGGCCATGAAGTTAATTGCCTCCGGGGTTACCTTCTCCGCGGCCAGGACTAAGTCGCCCTCATTCTCACGATCTTCGTCATCGATGATGATAACGACCTTCCCCGCCTTGATATCCTCGATTGCCTCTGGAATGGAGGCTAAAGGCATGTCCTCTATCTCCCTTGGTCATTAGTATAGCGCAAAACCCCTTTAATTACCAGTGTTAATGCCCTTCTGGGAACCAGCCCTCTTTTGCCAGAATCTCAGCCGTCATCATAACGCTGGGGACATCACCCCTTGTCACATTTATAGCCACTCCCTCACCAACGGCATTCCTGACCTTGGCCACCGCCTCGTGTGAGAAGCCGGGGCAGAGGATGAGAGACTGGATGCCTTCCTTTTGAACCAAATCTTTGCACACATCGACTGCTTGGTCAGAATTCATCAATTGAATCAGCACTATGGTAAGTTCAAACTTAGGGATCTTGATCGAAGCTCTGTGTATCTCTGGATCGGCGTCAGGAGCCATGACCACAAATCCTGCTCTGAAAGCCATAACGCGCCTCCTTAGTTATATTCTAAGCGCTATCTATCGACCTCCTTACGCTCCTCCTGGTCTCGGCGGCGCGCCACCGGGAGGGACCAAAGGCGGCAGCCCGAGCTTGAGCCTGCCTGCTGTTAGCTTCCGCACTTCCATGGGTTGGACGACCAGCGTCAGCCCCCGGGCATCACGGAAATAGCGCTCCAGAGGGAAGTCTTGCGTATAACCATAGGTGCCCAAAAGCTGCAATGCCTTACTGGTTACCTCGAGCGCGGCCTCGCAGGGAAAGATCCCGGCCATCATCCCAGGGGTTGGATCGGGCGCGTCGGCGGGCATAGAGCCGGCCCGATATACCAGCAGCCTCGATGCCTCGACCATTGTCGCCATATCGGCGATGGCGCACTGAACGCCATCGAAGTTAGCTAACATCTGACCAAAGGCGACAGCGCGCTGCTTGACATATTCGGTGGCTGCTTCCAGAGCTGCTCTGGCTACGCCTACGGCAGCGGCGCCGATCGCGGGAAGGCCTATTGTTACCATGATTCCTGACAGGGGCATCAGGATGCTCTCGGAGAGGAGATTGGCCACGGGCACCCGGCAGTCCTCGAAAATAAGCTCCCGGGTGACATCGCCCCTCAGTCCCAGCTTTTCCTCCTTCTTGCCGAAGGAGAAGCCGGGGGTGCCTTTCTCTACGATCAGCCCTGATATGCCCATGGGCCCTTTCTCCGGAGCGGTTCTGGCCAGCACCAAGTAGATATCAGCCTCGCCACCGTTGCTGATGAAGCACTTTGTGCCATTGAGCACATAGGAGCCGTTATTGAGTCGAGCTGTGGTCTGTAGAGTGAAGGGCCAGTTTGTGCCCCCACTTGGCTCGGCGATGGCAACCGCGCCCAGCCGCTCGCCCTTAGCTAAGGCGGGGAGGTACTTCGCCTTTTGCTCATCAGTGCCCACTGCCAAGATGAGGAAAGATGCCACGCTGCTAAACAGCAGGCTCACAGCTACTGAGGCGCTGGCTGCGGAAACCTCTTCCACAGCCACCAGGAACCCCAGCTTGTCAGGCCCGGTTCCGCCGAAGGGAGGTGGCACCAGAATGCCGAAGGAGCCCAGCTCAGCCATCTTTTTGACGCAGTCCCAGGGGAACTCACCAGATTTGTCGATCTCTTGGGCAATGGGGGCTATCTCCTTCTCAGCGAACTCCCTCACTGTCTTTCTCAGCATCTGATGCTGCTCAGACAGCTCAAAATTCACCAGACGCCTCCTGGTTGATAATATTATTGCTAAGCCGAAAAGCCGTGCTCGGCCAAGAACTCGGGGGTTATCCCCGATTTCCGTCCCTTTATTAGCTGCTCCACATATTTGGCCAGGATATCAACCTCGATGTTGACCACATCTCCAGGCTTTCTCTGCCCCAGGATAGTATTCTCCCTGGTGTAGGCAACCAAGGAGATGGTGAGTGAGGTCGCATCACGGCTGATGATGGTCAGGCTGACGCCATCTATGGCGATAAACCCTTTCTCCACCAGATAGTCCATTATATCGGCTGGAGCAGCAACCCTCATCAATACCGCTCCTTCCTCAGGGATCAGGGAGATAATCCGCCCCGTGCCATCGACATGGCCCTGGACGAAATGCCCGCCCATGCGCTGGCCCACAGCCAAGCCTCGTTCCAGGTTGACCCCATCCCCGGGGCGAAGCACTCCCAGATTAGTGCGGCGCATTGTTTCCGGCATGACATCGATGGAAAACACCTCTTTATCCAGCGCAGTCACGGTGAGGCAAGCTCCGTTGACGGCGATGCTATCACCCAGGCTGGTCCCTTCAAGGACCTTTTTCGCTGCTATGGTCAGCTTGCCTGGCTGGACCGACTTAACGGTGCCTACTTCCTCAACGATGCCGGTAAACATTCTCACACATCCATGCCGTGTAGCTCTTTCTTCTGCACAAATCGCATCCTTCTCGGCGTGATGACCAATACGTCTATCGGTCCGCCGACGCTGGGAAACTTGGGCTCAAACCTCAGCGTCTCAATTGTCGTAGTGATGAGATATACCGCATAATCTATGGCATCCTGAAGGGGCATGGCCGAGAAAACCGGCAGCGACTTCGCGTTGATCAACCTATCGACGACATGGGTATCACCGCTGCGGATTACGCCAAATTTGACCTCCCCTTGCTCATCGGCATTCCATCTTTTTGGCTCAGCTTCCTTTGTGGTGTGGCAAAAATAGACATAGGGGACGCTACCTACTTCCTCTCTTCGATAGCCACAGACATGAAAACCAACGTCTACACGAGGGAATTGGCTGCGGAAATAGCTTACCAGCTTATTGGCCACGGTGGTCACAGATTCGCCTTCGCCGACCTCGGTCCGCTCAAACCTCCATATATACCTGGAGACGGGCATGTTATCGATTATGCTGGCGCCGAAGGTACCCACCCCGACGTCTGCCCTCTCCAATGCCTCAACCTTGTAGGCATTGTCTGACAGGACCACTTGATGTTCCACTGTCCTTGGTTTTTCCCCTTCCTTTTTATGCTCCTGATAGGCCAGTGTGAGCCGGCTATCGCCAGCCATAACAATACCCTCAGGAACAAAGACCGTTACCACTAAAGACATCTTGTCACCTCCCAATATATCCGCTGATCATGATATCCTGGCCAAACTGCTGTGTTCGGACCCGGCTCAAGCGCAGCGCCTCAGCTATTTCGGCCACCCCGTCGCCGGCAACTGGCGTCACTGCGTTCTTCCCTCCAATGATAATGGGGGCGATGAAGGCAAAAACCTTGTCCACCAACCCCAAGTCAAAGAGCGAGCCGAGGAGTGTCCCACCCCCTTCCGCTAAGACGCAGGTGATCTCCCTTTCTCCCAATGCCTTTAATAGCTCTGTTAAATCCACCAGGTCTTCTTTCGCTGGAAGCTCAAGCACTTGGGCACCGAGCCCGTTGAATTACCTTGCCTTGACCTCCTCCAGGGGCTTTGCCACTGCCAGGAGCGTTTTGCCCGGCATTTGAAATACCCGGGCTTGAGGTGGCGTCCGCCCCAAGCTATCGACGATGACTCGCAATGGCTGTTTCTCCCTTGTTTCCTCTCTGGCTGTAAGCTGGGGGTCATCGCTGAGCACAGTGCCAACACCGACCATAATGGCATCTGCCATCTGGCGCAGGCTATGGACATATCTCCTCGATTCCTCGCCGCTGATCCATTTTGAGTCCCCGCTTCTGGTGGCGATCTTGCCATCGAGGCTCATGGCGAACTTGGCGATGACAAAGGGCCT
>JAUWZY010000010.1 GCA_030615045.1 Chloroflexota bacterium | reverse complement strand
GCCCTGATTTGGGGTCGGTTAGCCACCTTCGAAGAACACGGCCTAAGAAGGCTCCCCCTGGTTCTTGAGTGTAAATGACATCACGTTTGTTGTCCAGCAAACGCTTATACAACGCTTTAGCCTGCGTTGTCTTCCCACTCCCATCTCCACCTTCAAATACGATGAATAAACTCAAAGGTCCTCCATTCGCTCAATTCATGGCTCTTGCTACACCCCTCCCCGCCCTCAAAGGTGATGAATAGAGACAATTCCTGTTCTACGCCTCCGCTAGCCTCTTCAAATTGGCCAGTATTTCCTTCACAGTTTTCTCTGACTCGCGTCGGGCAAACAGCCCCATAATCTTGCCGATAATCCAATAAGGCAATCCAACGTCCTCCGCAAGCGTGAATCTGCTGCCCGATTCGGTGGCTGCCACTGTCCATGTCTGGTCATACTTCTTTACCAAGTCGCCCGAGGTCATGCTGAAGGCCACTCTTTCATTCTCCACCCACTCTGTAACCTGGAAGTGGAGTTTCATAAGTCGGCCACCGGCTCTCTCCTCGCAATAAAATGGTGCGCCCACGCCGCTGCGCTGCTCACCGGTAAACTCAAATCTTTGCAGAGTGGTGTACCACTGCAGGATCTTGTCTGGCTCGGTCATGAAGGGCCAGATCTTCTCTGGAGGTGCTGCGATGTCGATGGATCCCTCTACCCTCATTTTGCCATCCTCCCTTCAGATTCTATTTGAAAATGCTGACCCGGCGCTTGGGCTCGCTGCCACTGCTTTCCGAGTACAGCCCATATTTCTCCGCCAGCTGATGCTGCAGGCGGCGGATGAAGGCATTCTGGGGGCTGAGCTCGACTGTATGTCCCTCGCCTTTTACCTTTTTGACCGCCTCCTCTACCTCCCGGAGCGCCAGGGTCATAGTGCGTGCTCGTTCCTCGCCTCTGAATATCTCAGTTAACCCTTGCTCTATCTGTGACACAGCGTTGCTCTTGAGAGCATAGATGGGAATCCCTGCCGCCTCGGCAGTGGTAACGAGCGGGGGCTTTTTCTGATAGTAGCCTTTTGAGGTTATCAGGAGGTCGGCATCGCGCAGATCATCGACCAGGTTTATCCGAAGCTGCAGCTTCTTAGTCGCCCTCTCCAATCGGCTGCGATTGATGCCGAAAGTGAAAACCCTTCTCGGCTTGGAGGTCGCTTTCTTAGCGCCGACCGCTTGGAACGAAGCTAAGCCGGGGATTTCCTCCCGCCGCCTCAACTCCCCGGTCTCGTCGCGCCAGCGGACCTCGATTGGGGTCAGCCGGCCGCGGAGCATGGCATCGACCACAGCAGCGACATCGGGGTGGATGGCAACCCGCTCCCAGCTCTGGATCTCAACCACCATATCGAAGATTGGGGGCGCTTTGCGCTCCAGGATCGACTTCTGTGTCCCTCTTCGCTTCGCCTCCTCATCGCTTAAGGTCACTGTCTGAATGCCGCCGATGAGGTCGCAGAGGGTGGGGTTCATGATCAAGTTCTCCAGGGTGTTGCCATGAGCAGTGGCCATAAGCTGCACCCCGCGTTCGGCGATGGTTCGCGCCGCTTGGGCTTCCAGCTCGGTGCCGATCTCATCGATGACGATGACCTCGGGCATGTGGTTCTCTATCGCTTCGATCATGACCGCATGCTGCATGGCCGGCGTGGGCACTTGCATCCTTCGGGCGCGACCGATGGCGGGATGGGGGATATCGCCGTCACCGGCGATCTCGTTGGAGGTGTCAACGATGACTACTCGCTTCTTCAGGTCCTCGGCGAGGACTCGAGCCACCTCGCGGAGCATAGTAGTCTTGCCCACTCCCGGTCGCCCCAGAAGCACGATGCTCTTCCCCGACTCCACTAAGTCCCGAATGAGCTTTATGGTGCCAAAGACTGCCCTGCCCACGCGGCAGGAGAGCCCCACGATGCGCCCACTGCGATTGCGAATAGCGGAGATGCGATGCAGCGTGCGCTCGATTCCGGCGCGGTTATCGGCAGTGAATGTGCCGATGCGTGACACCACGTAGTCTATATCCTCTTGACTGACTTCCCTTGAGCTCAGGAGCACCTCACGATTGTGGTAGCGGGCCTCAGGCAGACGCCCCAGATCCAGCACTACCTCCAAAAGCTCATTGCGATCCTCCCTCTGCTGCAATGGCTGCGAGATGTGGCCCGGGAGCACATCTATGAGAGCATCTAAGTCATCTGTGATTATCTTCGACATCGACTCCTCTGCTATGCCTGCGATGGCATAAATTCAAGCTTATGGACTGGGGCTGTCAGCTGTTTCACCAAGCGAGAGTACTGAGCAACCTGCTCAAACCCCTGTTCAGTTAAAAGCCGCTGTAGCTGCCCCTGGAAATCAGCGCTCAGGCAAAATATGGGCCATTGCTCATCAAGGAGAGCTAAGCTCCATTGTATCAGGTGACCGAGCTCTGGCTCGTCCAGCTGAGCCAGGATTTCAAATTGCCCTGAACCTTCGTCCATTCTAATTCGCAGCCAGGCGCCGAGACGCCCATCTTTTTCATACACCAGCTCCCCTTTGCTCACCCGCTCCCTGGCCTGGCGCCATTGTTGAAAGGCGAGCCCCTCAACAATACGAACCGATATCGGCACGACGGCATTATAGAGCTGAAATAGTTGATATTCGTCGTCTTCAGATTTAGGGCGCAGAATATAAGGCGGGGCTGATAGTGCCATCTTTGCTTTTTGGAAGCGAAATAAGGATTCGTCAAGGTAGTGGCAAAAGCCAGCGCGCGTGGCCAGAACCAGCAGCGGGCTGTTTGCCGGCAAGCTGAGGAAAAGCCTTTCCACCCTGAGCTGCCCCAGGGCCTGACTTAACCTTTCCAGTAGGTTGAGGCAGAGCTCATGCCGGCCCTCAGAGGATATGAGCTGGTCGATTTCCCAGGCGCCGAGGCCGAAGCAGCTCCTGGCGGAGGCCAGCCCGTAGATTAGGCCGCGGTGAAAGAAGCCCAGGCTGTATCGCCTTCGCCCCAAGGGCAAAGGGAAAAACGAGGGGCGGCCCCTTTGCCCTTGGCTCAGCCTATCCCTTAGCTTAGCCTCGTTGACAGGATCCTTGCTATAGAAGTAAAGCACTGCAGCTGCATCGAAAGGAAGCAAAGCTCGAATCACAGCGCCTCAGCCTTCTTTGGATTTGCAGCGAGCTTCAACAATATTGAGGAAATACTCATGCAATCTGGTGTCCTCGGTCAGTTCGGGGTGGAAGGCGGAGACCAGGATATTCTCCCCCCTGGCAGCCACTGCGGTGCCATCTTGAAGCTGAGCTATGCTTTGCACCCCATCGCCAGCCCGCTCAATCCATGGCGCTCTGATGAACACAGCGGGGAAGGGATTCTGGCCCAGAACGGGGATCAGGAGCTCGGTCTCAAAGCTGTCCACTTGGCGGCCGAAGGCATTGCGCCGCACCTCGATGTCCATAACGGCCAAAAACTGGGTGTCAAGCCCGATAACCCTTTTTGCCAGTAAGATCATGCCGGCACAGGTGCCAAATAGAGGCAAGCCCTCAGCGGCGAGCTTCTGGATCTCCTCCCCGAACTTGTATTCCGTCATTAGCTTGCTGATGGTGGTGCTTTCACCGCCAGGGATGATGAGCCCATCCAGCCCTTGAAGCTGCTCGGGCCAGCGGATGGGCAAAGCTTCAGCACCCGATTGGCGCAACATGAAAATATGCTCCCTGAAATCACCCTGTAAGGCGAGGACGCCGATTTTTCTCACCCTACCACCCTCTGGACGCCAGGAGTTCCTTCTCCGGGATGGACTTTATCTCCAGCCCGGGCATAGCCAATCCCAATCCCTTAGACACCTCGGCGATGATCTGGGGATCTTGATAGTGAGTGGTGGCCTTGACGACAGCCCTGGCCCTCACCTCTGGATCTGATGATTTGAAGATCCCGGAGCCAACGAAGACGCCATCAGCGCCCAGTTGCATCATCAGGGCGGCATCCGCCGGAGTGGCCACTCCGCCGGCGGCGAAATTGACCACGGGAAGCCTGCCCGTTTTATGCACCTCCAGCACCAGCTCATATGGAGCGCCCATGGCCTTAGCTTCGGCCATAAGCTCATCGACGGGGAGGCTGTGCAGGCGGCGGATGCCATCCATCACCGCCCTCATGTGCCGCACTGCCTCCACAATATTCCCCGTCCCAGCCTCACCCTTAGTCCTGATCATAGCTGCCCCTTCGCCAATGCGGCGCAATGCCTCGCCGAGG
The DNA here is from genome assembly GCA_030615045.1 of Chloroflexota bacterium. Taxonomy (GTDB): domain Bacteria; phylum Chloroflexota; class Dehalococcoidia; order SZUA-161; family JAUWZY01; genus JAUWZY01. Next base: position 12,434 of record JAUWZY010000010.1, on the reverse strand, counting down.
TCGCGGCAGCCGCAGACGAAGGGAACCTTGAACTCATGTTTATGGACATGGTGGCTTTCATCGGCCGGGGTCAGCACCTCGGATTCATCGATGAAGTCCACTCCCAGTGCCTCAAGCAGTTGAGCCTCTACGAAGTGCCCGATGCGACACTTGGCCATCACCGGGATGGTCATCGCCTCCATGATGGCAAGGATTACCTCCGGGTCTGCCATCCGCGCCACTCCGCCCGTGGCGCGAATATCGGCAGGGACTCGCTCCAATGCCATCACGGCGCAAGCACCGGCCTCCTCAGCGATCTTGGCCTGCTCCGCGTTGGTCACGTCCATGATCACCCCGCCCTTGAGCATCTGTGCCAGCCCCGCCTTAACCGTCCATGTGCCCCTCTCCATCTTCTTCCTCCATCAAAGTAAGCTTTTCTCTTTATGTCTTAGTTTAATGGCATTTTGTAGTCCTGTCAATTCAATAAGCGACGAAAACCCATTGCCGGTTTCGAACGTTCATCGGCGAGGAAAAGGGGACGGGATGAGTAAATGCCAGGATTTGTCCAGCCCTATCGATAGTCGGTGCGAATGCGAATAAAGTGCTTTAACTCCTCTCGACCGATAACCCCGATGACCCTGCTCTCGGAGACCACAGGCATTTGCTCTATCTCCTCTTCTTCCATCTTCTCCAGTACAGCGGCAGCGCTATCACCGGGGGAGGCGGTGGGCAGCTTCTCCGCCGGGGTCATCACTTGAGCCACTGTGGTCATCTGGCGACGCTCTCGTGGCACATGCTCAACATGGGACAGGGTCACAATGCCCTCCAGTTTGCCCTCTTCGGTGACCAAGAAGTAGCGGCGCCCGGTATGGAGGAAGTAGTTTTCGATGAGCTGGTCTAAACTGAGCCCCCGAGGCACCGAGGGATAGTCTCGAGTCATCAACTCCGCTGCGGTGAATGGCTCAAGCGCCAGGCGCAATTTCGCCTGGCGATAGCTTCCCTGGGCGGCGGTATGAAGGATCCAGCCGATGAAGATGAACCACAGCCCATTGAACCAGAAATCAAGCATAAATATGGCAAGCACTCCCCCGGCCATGAATAGATAGGCCACGGTTCGTCCCCCGATATAGGCGATGCGAGTGGCTCGACCATAGCTCCCGGTAACTGCCCAGATGAGGGAGCGGAATACCCTGCCGCCATCGAGGGGGAAGCCAGGGATCATGTTGAATAGAGCCAGCAGCACATTGATATAGGCAAGCCATAGGAACATAAGAGCAATCGGAGACGGCGGATCAATAGCCCCTCGGGCAAAATCCCAGGCTTGGGAGAAACCTCCTGAGGATGCGACGGTGAGCAGCCCAAAGAAAACGCCTATCCCCAGGCTCGATAGCGGTCCAGCGATAGCCATCTTGAACTCAACCCCGGGGCGCGGCGGCTCCCTTGTTATCCGCGCCACGCCGCCAAAGATGAAAAGGGTGATGCTCTTTACCGGGATGCCGTATCTTTGCGACACCAGGCTATGGGCCAACTCATGGGCCAGGATTGAGGAGAAGAATATGATGCTGGTGATGAAGCCAAAAATCCAAGAGGCAGCCGAAGATGGCCAGTAATGGTGCCAGGAGTAGCCCAGGGTTATGGTTAGGAAGAGGAAGATGATGAACCAAGAGTAGTCGAGCCCGATCTCGATACCGAAGAGCTTGCCCAGGCGTATTGCGCCACCTATCCCTCTCATTATGAAAATCTTATACGAAGGGCTACACCATGTCAATTTATGGTGAAGTGATATAACCGATTAGCTTGTATACCAGCTTGGCAGCGAGGAATGTGCACGAGGTCGGGCCTTCTCGGGGACAGAGTTCCACGACGTCGAAGCCAACAATTTGCCTCTCTTTGGCCACCGCGCGGAGCAAGCCCAAGACCTGATGCCAGCTCAGGCCCCCGGGCTCAGGGGTGCCCACCGCAGACATGATCGAGGGGTCGAAGACATCGAGGTCGATGGTGATATAGACCTGCGGCGGCAGATTTGCCAGCACCTTAGGGGCCGAATCCGGGGTACAGTCCTCGGCATAGAACGGCTCCAGCTTGTGTTGCTTGATGAACTCGTGCTCCTCGAGGCTCAGGCTGCGAATACCCACCGGGACAATGGGGCACAGCTCCCAGACCCGGCGCATGACGCAGGCGTTGCTATATTTCGTCCCCAGGTATTCGTTGCGAAGGTCGGCATGGGCATCGAGTTGTAGCACCGAGAGTTTCTGGTACCTCTGCCCAAGCGCTTGCACCAAGCCCAGGGTCAGCGAATGCTCCCCGCCCAGCATCACCACCAGCTTATCCTTTTCCAGTAAATCCCTGGCTGCCTGATACATCCGCGTGATCATCTGCTCCGGCCCGCTCATCACCGGCTCAAGCGAGGGCAAAGTATGAATCCCGACCCGATAGGTCTCCCTATCGAGTTCGGCATCATACAGCTCTAATTGCTGCGAAGCAGAAATAATCGCCTGCGCTCCCTCCCTGGCCCCGCTCTTATAGTCAGTGGTGCTGTCATAAGGAACAGGTAGGATAACTACCTTCGATGTTTCCAAAGCAGCGTCTTGGGGCGGGATAGCGGCGAAGGTATGTGGGGGGTAAAAAAGCTCTCCCGTCACTCTCGAACCTTAAGGACTTGTCTGTTGTTGTAATATTCCACACCCCGGTTGAGGACGTAGGTCCTGATCTCATCCAAGCCGAATTGCCGCTGAAACTCCCTGATAGCATGGTCGGGGTCGAATTCCTTGCAGGAAAAGATATCGATGTTGATATAGCAGTGCTCAGGGAAGGTGTGGATGCTGATGTGGCTTTCGGCGATGAGGATGAATCCGGAGATGCCCCAATCCTCGGGCTTGGAGCCGATGTATTTTGTTACCTGAGGGGGTGAGAGCTTGACCATCCCAATTTCTGATGGATAACGATCAAGCAGTTCGTAGATAAGCTCTGTATTCTGCATCTTTTGGGCGTTGCCGCCATAGCCATCGATGATCAGGTGCATCGGGCCCACCCCCTTTCTTGTAACTGTCATTGAGCTACTTGCTCTAGGAGCTTCCGCTCATACCATTTGTCGAGGTCCTTTTTCCTAACGCGATACATCTTCCCCATCTTTACTGCGGGAAGCTTTCCTCCATGACACCACCTTTGTACTGTGCTCTTACTCAGCTTTAGGATTCTCCCTACTTCCTCTGCCGACAACAATTCGTCACTGTCCATAAACTATATAGTTGCCTGTAGCAAAAGCTTGCTTTTCTACAGTGCCCCAGTTCCCTTGTCAACGGGGCCTCGCGGAAAGGGCACCATCCCCTTCCCGAGAGCAACTACCCTGTGAGCACCTCCCCACTAGCCCTGATGGGCTGTTTGAAATATAATATCACATCTCGGGGCATGATGCAATAGTATTGTTGCTTATTGTTGCTTTTCGATTTGAGAAAGCGGTAGCTCAAGTGTGGCTTCGCTCTCCAGCTGAACGATGACCGTCTCCTTGATCGGGTTGGTGCCTATTATCTTGGCTGTGCCGTACTGGGTGGCGACGCTTTGGCCAACTGCTGGCAGCTTTTGCTTCACAGCGAGGTATTGCTCATGTTCATAACGGAGACAGCAAAGGAGCCGACCACAGACGCCGGAAAGCTTTTCCGGATTGAGAGGCAAGCCCTGGTCTCTGGCCATCCTCACTGAGATGGGCTCAAACTTGGATAAATAGGTAACACAGCATAAGGGGCGACCGCATTTGCCCAGTCCGCCAATAGATTTGGTTGCATCTCGAGCCCCTACCTGCCTGAGCTCGACCCGACACTTGAAGGTGGCGCCAAGCTCGCGGAGCAGAGCCCTAAAGTCAACCCTCTTCTCGGCGCTGAAATAGAAGGTGAGGTGGCTGCCATCGAGATTGTACTCCGCAGCCAACAGCTTCATTGACAGCTCGTGTTTTGCCACCAGCTCGCCACACTGGGCCAGTGCCCCCTTTTCCTTTTCTCTCCATTCCTCCGCCTGGCTCAGGTCCTCTGGGGTTGCCTTGCGCAATATGGGCTTTAATGGCTCGGTGAGTTCGCTGACCAGAACCTGCTTCGGGGCGATGACCACCCTGCCCAGGGCCGGCCCGTGAGCGCCTTCTGCTACCACTTGATCGTCGGTCTCGAGTTCCAAACCTGCGGCGTCGAAGTAAGATACCGGTTCCATCCGCCTAAATCGAAGGCCCACTACTTCAGGCATATCCTGCCTTCCTTTCCGTTGCCATATCAAGCATTAGCACTTCCAGAACCAATCTGGGGTTTGCATTCTGCTCCAGCTGCTGTAAAGCAGCGCCGATGGCCTTGATGAAGCCTTTGATCTGGGTCAGGCTATAGCGCCTCGCCTGGCGATGCAGCAGCGCTTCCTTATCGATGTTGGCCACGAGATTGGCACAGCCTGCTCTAATCATCAGCAGGTCTCGGCACCAGCCTCGCCAAAGCTCGAGCTCCTCTCGCACCGAGTCCCTATTCTTAGCGAACTGCGTGGCTAATTGTGCCGCATAAGCAAAGCGTTGCTCGATGCTGGCGTCGTGGAGGCTGATAAGCCTTTCCAGTTTTTGGCCTCGTTCCTGGAGCAGCCTGTCATCGTTGAGAGCGGAGATAGCCCAGCCGATGCCGCCATGGCAAAGTCTGGCCAAGACCTCAGCTTTCTCGGCAGCTGCTCCCCAGTGCTGGATCAATTCCTGTTCGGTAATGGGGCTGGGAACGGGGAAGAGTTCGATCCTCTGACAGTGGGAGACGATAGTGGGCAGAAGAAGGCCATAGTCTGTTGTCAGCAGGATGAGGATCACATTTGGCGCCGGCTCCTCGAGCGTTTTGAGCAAGGAGTTTGCCCCCTCCTCGCTCAGGTGTTCTGCGCCATCGATGATAAACACCCGGTAGCTCCCTTCATAGGGCTTTAGGCTGGCGGCATGTTGCAGCTGCCTCATTTGATCGATGCCGATCTCCTTTTTAGGCGTCTCAGCCGAGCCTTCGTTGCCGCGGCCGATGACCTGGACATCGGGGTGGTTTTGGCAAGCGATAGTGTGGCAAGAGCGACAGCTGCCGCATGGTCTGTCCTCTTCCTGGCAGTTGAGCGCCTGAGCCAGATTTTGGGCCAGGGTCATCTTGCCCACGTGCCTGGGGCCGCTGAAGAGATAGCCATGGGCCAGGCGCCCCGCATCCAGGCTGCACCTTAGGAATTCCACCGCTTTATCCTGACCGATGACTTGCCACATGCCTGCCTTCGTCTCCTTGCTATTATCCCCCCGGAGCTCAACCCCAGCTCAGAGAATATCCCGCCTCATCAGGTCCTCATATGTCTCGCGGCGGCGGATGAGGTGCGCCTTTTCCTCTTTGACCAGAACGACGGCCGGCTTCAGCACGGCGTTGTAGTTTGAGGCCATGGGGATGGAGTAAGCCCCTGAGCAGGGCACGGCGATGATGTCCCCGGGCTCAAGTTTGGGCATGCTGATATCCCGGATAAGGACATCTCCAGACTGGCAATACCTGCCAGCGATGGTAACTAACTCCATTTCATCGGCATCCATCTTGTTGGCTGCGATGGCCTCATATCTTGCGCCGTAGAGGGCAGGGCGGATGTTATCCCCAATGCCGCCGTCTACGGAGATATATTTGCGCACTCCGGGTATTTCCTTTATCCCCCCCACCTGGTAAAGCGCCACTCCAGCCCGGCCCACGATAGCACGCCCCGGCTCGACTATGAGCCGCGGCTGGTTCAAGCCGAGCTCCTCGGTCACGCTGAGGAGGGACGATGTTATCGCCTGGGCAAAATCGGCGGTTGAGGGTGCTGGGGTGTCAAGGGTATATGGGATGGCGAAGCCTCCCCCCGGGCTGAACTCGAGAAGCTCGAAGCCATGCTCATCCTTCATCTCGGCGGCGAAGCGGAACACAATCTCTACCGCCTCTTGGTAGGGCTTGAGTTCATAGATGAGCGAGCCCAGGTGAACATGAAGACCGATAAGGTTCAGACTTGGCGCTGCGAGGGCCCGAGCCAATGCCTCCTTCCCCTGAGCCATGGGAAAGCCAAACTTGCTGTCAACAACGCCGGTGGCTACATAGCGATGGGTGTGAGGGTCGATGCCGGGGCAAAGGCGCAGCAGGATATCCTGGACAATCCCCGCCCTCTTCGCCACCTCGGTTAATAGGGAGAGCTCATAGAGGTTATCGACCACAATGCGACCAATGCCCCAATCGAGGGCGAGCTCGAGCTCTTCCCGCGTCTTATTATTGCCGTGGAAGTAAGCCTTGCTCAAGGGGAAGGCCACCGATTTGGCGATGGCGAGCTCGCCAGCGGAGACCACATCCAGCCCCAAGCCCTCCTCCTTGAATAGCTGAGCTAAGGCGCGGTTGATGAACGCCTTGCAGGCATAAATAACCAAGGTATCGGGATAGCGGCTTCCGAATTCGGTGCCATATTCGGTGCATGTTCGGCGCAGGGTGGCTTCGTCGAAGATATAAAGCGGAGTGCCAAACTCCTCTGCTAAGCGGATCAGATCACAGCCCCCGAGGCTGAGATGCCCGCTCTCGCTTAGCGACGCTGTATCTGGTAAAATAGCTGATAGCTTGTGCTGAAAAGCCATGCTCCTTGGCTTATTATACGCCGTGGGCTTTGAGAGGACAACTGGACAGAATTGAGCGCTTGAGTTAATATGGTTTTGGAGGTGCTAACTTGCCTCATACTAAGTCGTCGAAAAAAGCGCTTCGTGTTTCCCAGAGGAAGCGTGACCAAAATAAGCCGGTAAAAAGCCAAGTCAAGACCTATGCAAAGAGGGCGGAACAGCTTATCTCCAGCAATGAGCTTGAATCGGCGAGGGAGGCGGTGAAGCGGGCGATAGCCGCTTTGGACAAAGCAGCACAAAAAGGCGTTATCCACCCCAATAACGCCGCTCGTCGCAAATCGCGCCTGATGAAAAAGCTCAACGCCACTGCCTCCGCCGAGAATTAGAGGCTCTAAGCTTGATAATTGAGGAAGCACCGCTTAGGCTAGCGGTGTTTTTGTTTCCAAAGGTGTTGACAATGGGCAGAGGTCATGTTAATCTGTTATTAGAACAAAAGTTCAACAGGGGATGGGAAAATGCTGTCACAAAAACAGGAGCGCATCCTTGATTTTCTCCGTCGTTTCTTGGATGACAAGGATTATCCGCCTACTGTCAGAGACATCGTCAGGGGCTGCGGCATCAGCTCGACATCGGTGGTGGACTACAATCTAAACATCTTGGAGCGAAAAGGGCATATTCGCCGTGGCCGGGACATCTCGCGGGGCATCGAGCTTATGGACAGGAATCGGCGGCGCTTAGTTCGGGTGCCGGTTATCGGTCGTATTGCCGCCGGCGAGCCAATCCCGGTGCCCAGCGCTGAGACCTGGAACAATGTCGCCTCCGCGGAGACCCTAGACCTGACCGAGGGCCTGACCCGGGGTAAAGGAGAGGTTTATGCCCTCTGGGTCAAGGGGACCTCGATGGTCGATGCCCTGATCAACGATGGCGACATCGTCTTGATGGAGTACACGAACACTGCCGAGAATGGAGAGCTGATTGCGGTCTGGCTCAAGGGGAAAAGGGAGGCGACGCTGAAGAGGTTCTACCGGGAACGGGATCGCATCCGACTTCAGCCAGCCAACATCGAGATGAAGCCCGTTTACGCCGAGCCGGAGAACGTTGAGATTCAGGGCAAGGTCATCGCCGTCATCAGAAAGCTGGAGTGAGAGATAAATGGGTTTTGAGCAGGGCCTTTTTCGCTTTCCCGAGGGGGTAGACTCTTCACAATATATCTTTGCCACTTATTATCTGGAGACGCCGCTTGAGCCCCATCAGGCGGCGGAGATCCTGGCCAGCGAGCAGTCCACCGGCACCTGGATGCGGATAAAATACGAGACCGAGGAGCGCCGTGAGAAATATGGGGCCAAGGTGGTCGGCGTCCATCCCCTGCCCTATGATGCAGGGCAATGTCATCTCCCAACCAAGGTAGCTTTAAATGGCAAGATCAATGCTGCTGTGGTGCGCATCGGCTTCCCCACGATCAATTTCAGTCCTAACCTGACCAATCTACTCTCAACCGTAGTTGGCGAAGCCTATGAGCTGGAGTCGTTCACTGCGCTCAAGCTTTTGGATATAGAACTCCCGCCCTCCTTCACTCAGCACTTCAACGGCCCAAAATTCGGTATCGATGGCCTGCGCCACATCCTCGATATCCGTGACCGTCCCCTAATCGGGGCTATAATCAAGCCCTGCGTGGGCTTGAGCCCGGAGGAGACCGCCGAGCTGGCATATCAGGGGGCGAAAGGAGGTCTGGATTTCATTAAAGACGATGAGCTCCTCGCCGATGCCGCTTATAATCCGGTCAAGGAGCGGGTGAAGGTGATAACGGCGGCGCTGAAGCGGGCAGATGAGGAGAAGGGTGAGAAGACGATATATGCCTTTAACATCACCGATCGCCCCAGCCGGCTCCGTGAACTCCATGACATCGTGGTTGAGAATGGCGGCGGCTGCATTATGGTCAATGTCGCCGCTCTGGGCTATGAGTCTCTCAGTGAGCTTTCAGCATTCGCAGAGGTGCCCATCTTCGCGCATCGGGTCTTTGCCTCAGCTTATCTCAGGAGCCCCTATCTTGGGATGAGCCTTGAGGTGTTGAATAAGCTGTGGCGCCTTGGCGGCGCTGATATGATTCTCATCGGCGCCATCGGGGGCAAGGTCTACGGCAGCGACGCTGAAGTCGTGGCCAGTGCCAGGGCATGCAATCAGGGGTTTCCTCACCTGAAAAGGTCTCTGCCTGCGAGCTCGGGGGGGCAATGGGCGGGCAAGCTTGCTGGGAATGTCGCTGCCTTCGGGCATGTGGATTTTCTGCATCTAAGCGGTGGTGGGGTGTTTGCCCACCCCATGGGCGCTGAAGCGGGGGCGCGCTCCCTGCGCCAGGCCTGGGATGCTTACCGCCAGGACATCCCTCTTGAGGAATACGCTAGGGAGCACCCTGAGCTCAGGGCAGCCCTGGAGCACTTCGGGGGTTGAGCCATCAGTTACCTCTTCTTCCTTTTCTGATTCTGTTTATGGCCCAGTCGGCGTATTTCCTGACCAGTGGCTCTTCGGAGCTGAGCATCTTGGTTAGCGCCGGCAGCGCCTCTTCCGCTCCCTCCAGATTGCCGATGCAGATCGCGGCGTACCTCTGGAAATAGGGATTGACTTCGCCTTCGAGGAACTGGAGCAGCTCGGAGAGGGGCAGCCTTGCCTTATCGGGAATAGGGATATCGTACCAAGTGACCTTGAAAGTGGGACTGAACTCTCTGGGTTTCACCTCTCTGTTTCTGGGGCAGATATCCTGGCATATATCACAGCCACACAACCCGTTCCCCATCTTCTCCTTCAGTGAATCCGGGATCTCTCCTACATCCTGCTGCATATTTTGGTGAATCAAATAGCTCCTGCATTTCGTTATATTCAATTTGTAGGGCTCATATATCGCTGCGGTGGGGCAGGCCTCGATGCATATCCGGCACTTGCCACAGATGTCATTCGTGCTCGTCCCCGCGAGTTCCAGTCTGGCATTAGTGACCACTCCGACTAGGGAAACCCAGGAGCCGAACTCGCTGGTATAGAAGATGGTGTTCTTGCCGAAATGGCCCAGGCCAGCCCGTGCCGCTGCTGCCTTGAGTGGGACGCCCCCGGGCTTTGCGTCTGCTGGCTTGGCCTCAAATCCCTTTGCTTCCATATAGGCCACCATGGAGTCGGCGATGCCGGCAATGATCGGGCGACCATGGCGCCAGTAGCTGGAGAGGTGAGCATGTGGTCCCTCGTACTCCAGGGAATTGTCGGCGGGATTTTGCAGCTTGCAGAAAACCCCCAGGACAACGATCGATTGGGCGTCGGGCAAGTAATTCCTGGGATCACTTATGGATTCATTGATACGCTTGTTTAAGGCGGGGATGTCTTTCAAGCGGTGAATGCTATTGAGCTCGGCGACCGTTTCTATGTAGCCTGTAAAAGGCTCGGCTGAGGTGACCCCGAAGAGTTCCGCCCCGAAACTTTGAGCGTATTCCTTGATCTCTGAAGTTAACGACATCTCTATCCCTCCTATAGTCCTTTATTCGCGATGTAGGAGATGAGGTCGCCGGTGCGGCAGCTATAGCCCCATTCGACTAAGCTAAGTTTTGTGCTCTTTGATTCTGTTTATGGCCCAGTCGGCGTATTTCCTCACCAGTGGCTCTTCGGAGCTGAGCATCTTGGTTAGCGCCGGCAGCGCCTCTTCCGCTCCCTCCACATTGCCGATGCAGATCGCGGCGTACCTTTGGAAATAGGGATTGACTTCGCCTTCGAGGAGCTGGAGCAGCTCGGAAAGGGGCAGCCTTGCCTTATCCGGAATGGGGACGTCATACCAAGCGACCTTGAAAGTGGAAGCGAGCTCCCTGGGCTTTACTTTTCTGTTTCTGGGGCAGACATCCTGGCATATGTCACAGCCACACAACCAGTTCCCCATCTTCTCCTTCAGTGAATCTGGGATCTCTCCCACATCCTGCATTCTTGGGTGATTCAAATATGTTCTACATTTGAGCATATCCACTTTGTACGGCTCATATATTGCTCCGGTAGGGCAAGCCTCGACGCACGCATTGCATTTGCCACATATATCGTTTGCCCTCGCTTCGGCCGATTCCAATTTCGCATTGGTTAATACTGCAATCAAGGAGACCCAGGAACCAAACTCCTTGCTATAAAACACGGTGTTCTTTCCATAGTCTCCTAGACCGGCGCGCACTGCCGCTGCCTTGAGCGGCATATGCCACTGCTTTCCATAGTTTCCCAGCCTTACTTCGAATCCCTGTTTTTGTAGATATTCAGCTATTGGGTCGCCAATACCGGCAATGACAGGGCGACTATGCCGCCAATAGGTGGAGAGGTTAGCATGTGGGCCCTCATACTGCGAGGAATTGTCGGCGGGATTTTGCAGCTTGCAGGGAACCCCGAGGACGATGATCGATTCGGCGTCTGGCAATATATTCCTGGGATCAGCCATGGACTCATTAACACGCCTGTATAAGATGGGAACGTCTTTCAAATTGCCGATAGTTTCAAGTTCAGACACCATTTCGAGATATCTCGCAAACGGTCTGGCCGAAGTCACCGCAAATAGCTCGACACCGAGCTCTCGGGCGTATTCCTCGATCTCCGAAGTCAACGACATCTCTATCCCTCCTAAATTACAGCTTTTGCAAAGATCTTTCGAACTCTTTTACCCTTGGTGGCTTCTTGCCTGCGCCTGGCTGGATGCCGTGCCCTTCTTCTCTCAGGCGGGCTGCCTGCGCTTCTGTGCCACCGGGGAACTTTTCATTTAAGCTGCCATCTGCCTTGATCACCCGCCAGAAGGGGGTTATGTCTTCCTTTCCGCCCCTCGAATCCTCTACTGCTGCTTCGGCGGCAATGCGAATGAAAATTCCGGTCGTCAGTGGACAAGCTGAATCGACATGAGCATCTTTGGCTAATTTCTCCCTGATCTGAGGCACAGTGACAAGTTTCCCTTTTTCGACTTTGCGAATTAACGCATCTACATCCAATGGCTTGGGAATAATCATTTTCCCGGTGCCAAATCTTTTTTGCATCTTTGGCGGAACATCGACTACTTTGCCGTGGTCGGGAAGCTCTTTTTCCAGTTTCTCTCGCCAGCTTTTGCGTGTTTTAGCCATAGCTCCTCCTCTCTCGCTCGATGCCAAGCCCTCTCACACCGTCGGGTCGCGACAAATCGCAGCCTACAGCCCCTTGTCCACGATGTATGAGATGAGATCGGCGGTGCGGCAGCTATAGCCCCATTCGTTGTCATACCAGGCGAGGACCTTGACCATGTTGCCAGCGATGACCATGGTGCTCAGGGCGTCGAAGATGGCGCTGGCCGGGTTTTCCTTGAAGTCGATGCTGACCAAAGGCTCGTCGCAGAACTCGATGATGCCGTCCATCGCCCCCTCGGCGGCTTGCCGAAATGCGTCGTTGACCTCGTCCACCGTGACCTCGCGCTCCAGATCAGCCACGAAGTCAACCAGGGAGACGGTAGGGGTTGGCACCCTGAAGGCCACCCCGTGAAGTCTGCCCTTGAGCTCGGGGATGACTACAGTTACCGCCCTGGCGGCGCCGGTGGTGGTGGGGACGATGCTCAGTGCCGCAGACCGGGCACGGCGCAGATCACGATGATACATATCGAGCAGCCTCTGGTCGTTGGTATAGGCGTGGATGGTGGACATCAGCCCCTTGCTCACGCCGAAGGTATCGTGTAATACCTTGACTACAGGGGCGATGCAATTGGTGGTGCAAAAAACATTGGAGATGATGCGGTGATTTTTCGGATCGTATTGGTCTTCATTGACGCCGAGGACGATAGTGATGTCCTCGCCCCGAGCTGAAGCTGAGATGACCACCTTCTTGGCGCCGCCATTGAAGTGGGCGCCAG
>JAUWZY010000073.1 GCA_030615045.1 Chloroflexota bacterium | reverse complement strand
TTCCCAGGCGGCGAGGATGGTTGCTGCCTCCTCAAGTCCCTCTTTGCACCGCACCATGCCGACATTTTCCCAAAGGAGCGATTGCAAGGCGGTCAGGCTCAGCGGGGGTGGACTGATTTCAGAGGTATCTCGCTGCTCAAGTGAGAGGGCGTCTTCCCCCGCGGCGGTTGATATCCCGTTCTCGATCCTTTCCATGATCCTCTTGCTAAAGACCAGAACCTCAAGCAGCGAATTTGAGGCCAGTCTATTGGCCCCGTGGATGCCAGTGCAGGCGGTCTCACCATAGGCGAAAAGACCGCTGATGTTGGTCTCCCCCCAGATATTGGCTTTTACGCCACCGATCATATAATGTGCCGCCGGAGCGATAGGGATGGGGGAGGTGGTGAGGTCCAGGTTATGGTCTAAGCAGAAGCGATAGATATTGGGGAAGCGGGCAGAAAGGGTGCGCGCCGGCAGATGAGTGACATCGAGGAAGACGTGATCGGTGTTGCCCTTTTTCATCTCGGTGAGGATGCTGCGGGCTACGATATCCCTGGGAGCGAGCTCGCCATCTGAGGAATAATCGGGCATGAAGCGATGCCCTGCGGCATTGCGCAACACACCCCCCTCCCCCCGCACCGCCTCGGAAATGAGGAACACAGGGACCCCGGGGAGGCGAAGGGCTGTGGGGTGGAACTGGAAGAACTCCATATCCGTGATCTCTACCCCAGCACTATAGGCCAAGGCTACGCCATCGCCAGTGGCGACATCGGTATTGGTGTTGAATTTAAACAGCCGTCCCGCGCCACCGGTGGCCAGGATTAAAAAGCGGCAGCCTAATTCCTCTACCGAGCCGGAACGCCAATCAAGAGCTACCACCCCCTGAACAGCCCCGTTTTGAACCAGAATCGCAGTGGCCAAGCAGTCCTCAAGGATGGTGACCCTCTTAGAAGAGCGGGCGGCATTGCTCAGGGTGACTTCGATGTGCTCACCGGTGGCATCGCCCCCGGCATGAAGGATGCGGGGCACACTATGAGCTGCCTCCCGGGCAAGAGCTATCTCACCATTGAGGGTATCGAAGGGGACACCGAACTGGATGAGGTCATGGATACGGTCGGTGGCTTCCTCGACCAAAATGCGCACTGCCTCAGGGTCGCAGAGTCCGGCGCCAGCAGCTAAGGTATCTTGGTAATGGCGTTCAGGGGAATCGTCACGCCCGATGGGGGCGGCGATACCACCTTGAGCAAGCTTTGTATTGCACTCATCGATGTCACCTTTGGTCAGGATGAGGACGCTGCCCATCCTCTGCGCCAGGAGGGCAGTGTAAAGCCCGGCAATCCCGCTGCCAATAATGATAAAATCATATTTCTTCATATCAATCCGTCTTAGCCCACAGCTAACATCCTGTCGAGGGCTTGCTTTGCCTTGACTCTGACCTCTTCAGGCACTTTTACTACATTTCGTCGCTCTTCCATCGCCTGAACCACATTCTCCAGCCTGGTCTTCTTCATATCGGGGCAGACAAGCCCCATAGACAGGGGGTGGAAATCCCTTTCCGGGCTCTCCTTTTGCATCCGGTGCAGCATTCCGATCTCGGTGCCAACGAGGAAGCTCCTCGCCGGGCTTTCCTTGGCATAGCGCAGCATCTGCGAAGTGCTGAGAGCAGCATCGGCTAAGGCGATGACCTCAGGTATGCATTCGGGATGGACGATGACCGCGGCATCGGGATAGAGCTCCTTGGTTCGGATGATGTGCTCCGCTTTAAGCCGGCGATGGACGGGGCAATAGCCGGGGTAAAGAATCAGCCGTTTATCGGTCTTGGTCGATGTATAATGACCCAGGTATTGGTCTGGGACGAACAGGATTTCACCGTCTGGTATAGACTCTATTAGCTTAATGGAATTGGCTGAGGTGCAGCAGAAGTCGCTTTCCGCTTTTACCGCCGCTGAGGAATTGACGTAGGAGACCACGGCAGCCTTGGGGTATCTCTGCTTCCACTCCCTCAGGTCCTCGACATCGATCATATCCGCTAAGGGGCAGCCAGCGCTCTCCTCGGAGAGGAGCACGGTGCGGCTGGGGTTCAGGATAGCCACGCTTTCCGCCATGAACCTGACTCCGCAGAAGACAATGAGATCACAATCGACTTCAGTGCAGTCTCTGGCCAACTCCAGGGAATCGCCGGTGATGTCGGCGATGTCCTGCACCTCGGGGCGCTGATAGTTATGAGCCACAATCAGCGCATTGAGCTCTTTCTTAAGCTCTGAAATCCTCCCCTCAAGCCCTTCCATCTTTGTAGCTTCACCCTCATCTTCGGAAACTTGTAGGCGCCCTTGCCTTCCGAGTTCTCGATTCTCTCTCACTTAGCCGAATCAGCGGGGGTGTGCAAGCGAACCTCGACATAAGCGAGGCCCGTAAAATCGCCTCCTTATTCGCTTTCGCTTTGCTTTCTTACGATGCTGTGTTTCAGCACCCGCAACTTAGCGCCTGCTTCAATGTTTAACACCACGGTCTCTTCATCGATGTAGTCTATCTGGCCATAAATTCCACCGGCGGTAACTACCCGATCACCCCTTTTTAATCCTTCGATCAGCTCGTTATGTGCCTGCTGCCGCCTCCGCTGAGGTCTGATCATGAAGAGATACATGACGCCGAAGAACAATGCCACCAGGACAATCAACGGGAGAAATGATGCAAGGTCTGACACTTCTAACCCCCTTTACTGTTGATATTTCCCTGAAGCGACCAGGGACTGGTTCTCTCAATTTGGACTTCTACCAACTGACCCACGCAGTCGGCGCTGTCATCAAAGAACACAAGCTTCCCAGTTGTGGTGCGACCATACCACCTGCCTCTTTTTTCTCCCTCCACCAGAACCTCGACCTTTTGACCCAGAAGCCCGGCATTTATCGCAACAGCGATAGTCTCCTGGAGGCTCTCCACCTTTTTGAGCCGCTCCATCTTCTCCTGGTAGGGGATATCATCTTTGTAGTGGCGGGCAGCGATGGTCCCCCGGCGCTCCGAGTAAGCAGCAACATGAACTGTATCAAAACTGGTCTCCTGAAGCAAATCCAAAGTCCTCTGGAATTGCTGCTCAGTTTCACCGGGGAAGCCCACGATAACATCGGTGCTCAAGGCCACATTGGGCATCGCGCTGCGGATTCGGTCAACGAGTTCCCGGTATTGTTGTATAGTATAACCCCGCCTCATAGCCCTCAAGGTATCGTCGTCACCCGCTTGGACGGGGATGCTGATATGCTGGCAGACCTTCTCCAGACCTGCCACTGTCTCGATAAGCTTCGGGCTCATGTCCTTGGGGTGGTTGGTCAGAAAGCGTATTCGTGCCAGGCCATCGACCTGATTCAGCTCATAGAGCAAATCGGCAAGGTCTGGCTCGGTGGGCAGGTCATGGCCATAGGAGTCGACGTTCTGCCCCAGCAAAGTCACCTCCCTGGCCCCACGCCGGGTCAAGCCTTGCACCTCGCAGACGATCTCATTGATAGGGCGGCTCTTCTCCCGACCACGGCGATAGGGAACAATGCAGTAGGCGCAGAAGTTATCACAACCTTGAATGATGGTGACGAAGGTGCTTGGGGATGGGGGAGAGGAGATAAAGCCCGCCCCAGGCGGGGCCTCGGCTCCGATCGGTTCCAGCAGCGGGGCAAAATCTTGAGGCCTTAAAAACAGGTCGACGTAGGGAAAGCGCATCCTCAGCTCATCAACCTCGGCGTCAACCATGCAGCCGGTGAGGACAAGAGTCAAGCCCGGCCGCCTTCTCTTGAGCGACCTCAGGGAATTCAGCTTGTTTATCACTCGGTTTTCTGCGCTCTGGCGCACCATACAGCTATTGAGCACGATGAAGTCCGCGTCCTCGACAAACTCGGTTTGCTCGGATCCCAACTCCTCGAGGCTCCAGCCAAGGCGCTCGGAATCCGCCTTGTTCATCTGACAGCCTATGGTCCAGATATAATGCTGAGCCATAATGAAAAGCCTTACTCAAATTATATCACGGCTTGCAGTCCTTGGGTGAAAAAAACGCACCTCATTGGTGCGTGAACTCTGCTGGCGGAGGGGGTGGGATTCGAACCCACGACCGAAGCAACCCCCGGTAAGCGCTTAGCAGGCGCCCGCACTAGACCACTATGCGACCCCTCCGGCAAATCACATAATTTGTGTGAAACATTTGGTTATATTAAATCCCTTCGCTCCATTGTAACATAATCTCTTGACCTTTCCAATGAGGCATCGGCTTAAGCTGTAGCCAGCGCGATCTTGTAGTTCTTGAGCACCGCTTCGATTGCAGCTGCCGATTTCTCATCGGGAGGGGTCAGAGGCAGGCGGGGTTTGCCTA
>JAUWZY010000012.1 GCA_030615045.1 Chloroflexota bacterium | reverse complement strand
CGAGAGGCAATCCGGTCTCTTCGGCAAGCTGTAGCTCCCGGGCAGGCAAAGTTATGCCCAGCAGCCGGCTCACAGAGTGGGCAGAAGAGGCGCCGCAGCAGGCCCAATCCTCAAGCTCGCGCAACTCTATACCCAACTCGTTACAGACCAATCGCGCTGAGACGTCATATTCCTTAGCTGTTGAATGTAGCGTGCAGCCAGGATAGTAAGCATAGACGCGCTGCGTCATCGATACTCGCCCTTAAGTTTGGCCTCCGCCGCCCTTGCTGCGGCAAATAGCTTCTTGATCTCAGATGCCGCTTTGACTTTGGGTCCTAAGATCGGCATCTTCCCCTTGCTTAGCATCGGCAGCAGCAGCCCGATATTGGCCAACGGATGCCGGCCCTGTAAGTTATAGCGAGCTCCCAGCTCTAACTCGTGCATCCTTCCCCGGCGTTCCACAATGGCGATGAACAGGCGATGGAAGAGCTCGATATCCTTTTCCGCCGGCTTGCCCTCTTCCTCTATGGCAAGAATGCGCAGCGATTCCATCACCCGAGCGATATCGATTTCCCGGGGGCAGCGAACAGAGCAAGTTTGGCAAAAAACACAGAGCCAAATAGTCGAACTCTGGAGTACCTCTTCTTTTAGCCCCAGTTGAATGGCACGCATGATCTGGCGGGGACCGAGATCCATAGCATAAGCAACAGGACAACCAGCAGTGCACTTGCCGCACTGATAACAGCGGAACACATCCTCCCCGCTTTGGCTTTTCACAAAAGAACGTAAATCACTTAGCGGGGACGGTATGACAACAGTAGCCATTAGCTATATTCACGAATGTCCTTGTCGCCCGCGGAGATAACCAGTGTAGAAAACACAAAACCGAAACATGGGATTGGCAAATATCTTGCCTGATATCCCGCATTTGCGTCTGCTTAAACGGCAACTACTTCCTTGACCTCAGGCACCTGCTGTTTGAGATAGCGCTCGATACCGCCTTGCAGGGTCATTGCTCGCATCGGGCAACCACTGCAAGCGCCGGTGAGCCTTAACGTAACCACCCCAGCCTCGACATCCACTAACTCAACATCGCCGCCATCAGCCAAAAGATGAGGTCTTATCTCAGCTAAAACGGCTTCCACTCGCTCTCGCATATTTCACCCCTACAACTATATCTTACTTTCTTTGCCCTATCTTGTCAATCCTCAGAAATCAGAGCCACAGTGCGCTGACCTTCCTCCGTACTACCCTGATGAAGGCGTCGACCACTTTCGGATCCTACTGCGCCCCGCCACTCTCCCGGAGGATCTTGATGGCTTGGTCATGACTGAAGCGAGAGCGATAGGGACGCCTTGAGGTCAGGGCATCATAGGCATCGGCTACAGCCAAGATGCGAGCCCCTAAGTGGATCTCCTCACCTTTAAGCCCCTGGGGATAGCCAGTGCCGTCAAAATGCTCATGGTGCCCCTCAATTATGGGAATGAGGCCCTGGAGGAAGCTAATGGGGCGAATCATTTCTGCGCCTTTGCTTGGGTGTTGCATCATCTCGAGCCACTCGGCCACGGTCAAAAGCCCCGACTTGAGCAAGATCTCATCCCTAATGCCCACTTTGCCGATATCATGAATCCTGGCCGCCATCTCGATCTCGCATGTAAGCCTATCGGGACAATCCAGCTCCTGGGCGATCTCTCGGGCGAGAAGGGCAACTTTTTCTGAATGCCCCTTGCTATCCGGATCGCGAGACTCAATAACCAAGGCTAACGCCTTGAATAGCTCGAAGCAATCGGGTCTCAGCTCGAGGAGCTTGTTTTTGATGTTTTTGCTTCTCATTGCTCCCAGATACAGGTTTGGTTTCGACCCCTCTGTTTCGCTCGGTACAGGGCTTGGTCCGCCCGCCATATCAGCTGCTCCTTGTTCTGGGCATCTGTAGGATAGCTGGCAACGCCGACGCTGACGGTAAGCCTGCCCCCTGTGGGCAAGGCGCTTTTGGCTATTGCATTCCTCACCCGCTCGCCAACGGCAGCAGCATCCGCCTTCGTGGTCTCGGGCGAGATGACAGCGAACTCCTCGCCTCCGTATCTGGACACAATATCCACCCCGCGCACTGTATCGCGCGTGATTTGGGCGATGACCTTTAGCGCAACATCCCCCGCAAGGTGACCATAGGCATCTTGATATTCTTTGAAATGATCGATGTCGATCATGAGCAGGCTCAAGGAATGGAAATATCTCTTTGCCCGCTTGAGCTCTTGGGTTAGGAGCTCATGGAAATGGCGATAGTTATAGAGCCCGGTGAGCTCGTCGATGATGGATATGGAGCGATAGAACTCCTTAGCTTCGATTTCCTGCTCCAGCCGTCGTTTCTCTTCCGCGGTTAGCCTCTGCCTCTCCAAGGCTGCACTGATGGTGTAGAGAACGTCGTCCACTTTCAATGGCTTGGGCACATAGTCAAAGGCGCCTCGGCGCAGAGCTTCGAGCACGGTTTCCGTAGAGGCATAAGCAGTGATCACGATACCCTCCATCTCGGGATTCATCTTCTTCAGCTTGTTCAGTAGCTCCAGGCCATCGTTATCGGGGAGCCTGATATCGATGAGGGCAATGTTGAAGTATTTCTCAGCGCACTTCTTCACAGCCTCTTCGCTATTAAGGGCGGTATCTACACCAAAGCCCAGCTCTTGGAATATATCGCAGAGGGTCTGGCACAGCTCCTTATCATCATCGACTATCAGTAGGTTAACTTGTGGCTCCATGCACCCCTCCTCTGAAAATCCTCGACCAACTTCACTACCTCATCCATGTCGAAAGGCTTATAGAGACACGTGATAGCACTCTTGGCTATTGCCTCCTGGACTAACTCCTCGGTCTCCTCCCGATATGCGGTCATCATAATGGCCACTGCCCTGGGATTGAGTTCTCTGATGGCCAAATAGGTATCAAATCCGTTGATGGTGGGCAATTTCATGTCGATGAACAGGATATCGTATTGCGTTTCCTTAGCCATATTTATGGCCTGTTGTCCTTCGCCGACAATGGCGACCTGATAGCCCTTGCCTTCGAGGACATCCTTCATACCCTGGCAGAACTCGAGGTCATCATCAACCACCAGAATGACGAGTCCCGCTTCGATTGACTCTATCAGCTTCGTTAATTCCTCCAAGTTCAAGGGCTTATGTATGACCTTGAGAACTCCTTCTTCAATAGCTTCCCGAATAAGGTCATCGACGGAATAGCCGGTCATCATGATGGCCTTAGTTCTGGGGCTTATTTTCTTGATCTCCTTAAATGTGTGAACTCCATTTATCTCGGGCATGACGATATCGAGGAGGGCGACATCGAAGTCCGCCTTCTTGACTTGGTCGATGGCCTTAAACCCACTTTCAGCCACAACCACGTGGAATCCCTTGGCCTCAAGGACGTCTGCGATGGTATACAAGACATCCAGGTTATCGTCAACGACGAGAACTTTAGCTTTTTCCATCACCTTTTCTCACCCCCATGGGCAGCTTGATGGTGACGGTGGTCCCGTGACCAAGTTGACTTTTGATCTCGATGGTGCCCTGATGGGCTGCGACGATAGACTGGGCCAGGGTTAGCCCCAGACCAATACCCTTGGCTTTGTTAGTGTATAGGGGCTCGAAGACCTTGCCCAAGTCCTGCTCAGGGATGCCGATGCCGCTATCCTGGATCTCAGCTTTTACCACTTCACCCTCGCTCCCGTGCTGATGACCAGCTTGCCCCCATCGGGCATGGCTTGGGCGGCGTTGAGGATAACATTGAGGAACGCGCGCTCAAGCTGCGATGGGTCAGCCATCAGCGGCGGCAGCCCTTTTAGCTCGGCCACCACCGCCACCTTCTGAGGCAACTGAGCCCGCGACAGCGCTTGCTCGATAATGAAATTGAGCCCGACTTGCTCCAGAGCCAGCTTTTTCGGTTTGGCGAAATCGAGGAGGTCGGAGATTATCTTCTCCGAGATATCGACTTCCTTTTCCAGGATGCCAAGGTGCTTTGTGACCTTTTCATCGGCATCCCCGAGCTTCATCTTGAGGAAGTAGACGGAGTTATTAATTACAGACAATGGCTGGCGCAGCTCGTGAGCCACCCCCGATGCCAGCTGTCCGATGGCAGCCAGGCTCTCAGCGCGAAGCAACTTTTCCTGAACCTCAGCCCTTTCTCGCTCCAGCTTCTTCCTATCCGAAATATCCCTGGCTATAGTGGTAAACCCGATAAAGTTCCCCAGATCATCCTCGAGGCTTGCCATGGTCAGCTCCTGCGGAACTCTGGCCCCACCCTTTATCATTCTTTCGGTCTCATAGCTCTTGACATAGCCTTTCTGCTTAACCTCGTGTGCTAACCATTTCGCCTCCTGACGTAAGTCAGGGGGCACAAATATCTCGGATGACCTACCGATTACCTCTTCCGCTTTGTAGCCGGAGTGCTCCTCAGCACGCTCATTCCACAGCAACACTGTGCCATTGGCATCGGTGACAATGATAGGGTCAGGGGCATGCTCGAAAAGAGCACGATACCTCTCCTCGGAGCGAGCCAGCCGGGTAATGAAGTCCTTGATCTCACGGATATCGCGGATTACGGAGATGCTGCCGATAATCTCTCCCTGGCTGTCACGAAGCGGAGATGTGTGCAGGAGCACCGGGATTCCGACACCGTCCTTGGTCTGGTGCCTCCTCTCATATTGAACGCTATCGCCCTTGGCAATGGCCTCCCTAAACCCTGTCCCGCCGAGGTGACGCTGCTCGGGCACCAGCAGCACGCGGGTATTTTGCCCAACGAGCTCATCTTTCCGGTAGCCCAGGAGTTCGGTCGCTGCCCTATTGACGGTGACGATGGTCCCCTCCCTATCCGACACTATTACTGCGTCGGCAATGGCGCGGAACAGGTTCTCGATAAACGCCTTCCTCTGTTCCAGCTCACTGATCAGGCTTTTGGTCTCGCGCATATCTCGGGCTACAGCGATCGCGCCGATAATCCCTTTTTTAGCATCGCGCAGGGGGGCGCAATGAAGCACCACCGGGATTTCCGCACCATCTTTAGTCAGCCATGTGCGCTCATATTTGAAGGTTTTACCTGTGGCAAGAACCTCGGCGGCCATCTTTCCGGCCAGATGACGCTCCCGGGGCACCAGTAATTTGCTGTGGCGACACCCGATGAGCTCGTCTTCTCGGTAGCCTAACAGCTCCTCTGTGGCCTTATTAACGGAGACGTAATTCAAGTCCTTATCTACCAACTGTATGGGGTCGGCGATGGCATTGAACATGCTTCCGATAAATGCTTTGGACGCCGCGAGCTCCTTGACCTTCCGCTCAACCTCCTCTTCCGCCTTTCTCCGCTCGTCAAGCATTGCCTTCTCGGCTTCGGATCCTTTTTTCGCCATCTTTATCGCCTCTGCCGCCGCAACAAAAACTTCCCGCCTGGCTCTCCGGGAAGCTTTCTGTCACTTGACCGGCGGCAACCCAGCCGTCATAGTTCAAATAAACCTTAGACCTGTGGCTTTGCGCCCCCACCTTTCGGTGGGTTTGCCCTTTTCACCGTCTTTCTCTATTTAGCTTTTGTTTTTTATATCTTAGGCCTTTTATCCCTCCTTTGTCAACCCTCAGCCGGAGAGGAGCTCCGTACACTTCTGAATAAACGTGGGCAATACCTTCTTATAGTCGCCAACAGCTCCATAATGAGCTACCCTGAATATGTTAGCCTCGGGGTCCTTGTTGATGGCGATGATGTTCTTGGCGCCCGAGATCCCGGCTATATGCTGGCTGGAGCCGGATAAGCCAATGCCGACATAAACGTCGGGGGTCACGATTTTGCCGGTGAGCCCGACTTGAAGATGAGCCGCAACCCAACCTGAGTCACAAGGAGGTCTGGTGGCCCCTACAGCGCCGCCTAAAAGCTTAGCCACTTCCTCAAGCTGGCTGAAGCCCTCGGGACCGCCGATGCCGCGCCCACCGCAAACCACGACCCTGGCATCCTCCAGCTTTATCCCCACTACCTCCTCCTTTACCTTGTCCAAGACCTTAGTTCTCATCGCTGCGGGGTCAAGCTCGGCGGGGATCGAGATGATCTCACCCGTCCTGGAATCATCACGCTCTAAAGGTGCCATAGCCTTGACCCTGATGGTAGCTATCTGGGGCTTTGTTTGCTCGCAGACGAGCACCGCTAAGGCATTCCCCCCATATACCGGTTTGGTTTGAACCATGAGCTTGGTCTCGGGGTCGATAGCGAGCTCAATGCAGTCCATTGTCACTCCTGTCCCCAGCCTGAACGCCAGCCTTGGGGCCAGGTCTCGCCCGATAGCGCCCTGACCCAGGAGCAGGATATCGGGCAAAAGCTGTTTACATACCTTTTCCATCACCGCGGTATAGGAATCGGTTTGATAATCTTTGAGCAGGGGGTCATCAACCACATAGACCTTGTCCGCTCCGAAGAGGATGGCTTCCTTGGCTGCATCGCCGATGCCGCTGCCAAGAAGCACTGCCCCCAGCTCCTGACCCAGGTCGTCAGCGAGCTTGCGCCCGATGCCCAAAAGCTCTAAGCTGAACGACTCCAGCCTACCCTCAGTGACCTCGCCGCAGATGAGCACCCCTTTATACTCAGCCATGTTACCCTCCTATTACAGTAACTTAGCTTCCCTGAGTTTGAGAGCTAAATTGGCCCCAAACTCCTCCGCTGTTTCCCCAGCCACAAATTCACACCTTGCCTCTCGGACCGGGATGAACAGCTTAAGCATTTTGCTCTTAGCTGCAGAGGCTCCGATCATCGACCTATCGAGGCCAAGGTCCTGGGCAGTCCAAACTGTAGCCGTCTTCTTCTTAGCCACCATGATCCCCTTCATCGTGGGGTATCTGGGTTCACCCAGCTCATTGCTCACCGTGATCAGGGCTGGGGGTGAGACCTCGACTATTTCATAGCCGTCGGCGACCACGCGCTCCACCACCACTTTCCCATCCTTGATCTCGATCTTCTGCGCTGGGGTCACGCTGGGGATGCCTAAGAGCTCAGCAATGCCGGAGCCCACCTGACCGGCATCCCAGTCCGCCGATTGCCTGCCACAGAAGATGAGATCGAACTCTCCGATCTTCTTGATCGCTGTCGCCAAGGCATAAGCGGTAGCGAAGCTATCACTGCCCTCAAAGGCATCGTCTTGCAACAGGACTAATTCATCGGCACCCATGGACAGAGGCTTCTTCACCACCGCCATGTCTAAGTCCCGCCCTAAACATAGGGTCGTTATCGTGCCGCCATGGGCATCCTTGATCCTCAGCGCTGCCTCCACTGCATTCTCATCAAATGGACTTATAACCGGGGCTCGATCCCGGGGCGCGATCGCTTTTTTGGCCTCGGGGTCGATCTTAAACGCGGATGGGGGCAATTCGGGATCAAGTACCTGCTTAACACAAACGATGATATTCACCGCGCTTCCCTCCTTTCCGTTTGACAAATATATCATGGGTCTGATTTAGTGTCAAGGCGAATTCATTTTCTTGACAATAGTTTCCCAAATTCATAAAATAACTTCAGCGAGGGATGCAGATAGTAAAGGAACTGGCCGAGCTGACCCCTAAGCAGGAGACGATGCTCACTGTTGGGGTTTTCGATGGCGTTCATCTCGGGCACCAGCATCTGATTAAGAGGTTAAACAAGCAGGCAGCCGAGAGGGGACTCCTCAGTGGAGTGGTAACCTTCCGCGGCCATCCTCAAGAAGTGCTTTATCCCCAAATCGAACTGACTTTCTTAACCACCCTTGAAGAACGGATTGGCCTCATCCAGAACCTCGGCGTTGAGTTCATCGCTATCCTCTCCTTCACTCCCGAGATAGCCCAACTCAGTGCCCGGCAGTTTATCTCACTGCTAAAAGAGCAGGCTAAGATGCAGGGGCTGGTAATCGGACCGGATTTCGCCTTAGGCCGAGGAAGGGAGGGGAATGCTACGGTGCTTAAGGCCTTGGGCCAGGAGCTGGGCTTTACCGTGACCTCGGTTCCCCAGCTAACAGTAGCAGGCCAGGTGGTCAGCAGCACCCTGATTAGAGAGGCTTTGTCCCGCGGGGATATGAAGCAGGTGGAACGATTGCTTGGTCGTCATTTCACCCTGAGCGGGGTGGTGGTCATCGGCGGCGAGCGGGGCAGATTATTGGGCTTCCCCACAGCCAATATAACCCCGGAGCCGACTCAAGCACTGCCCGCTGATGGCGTTTATGTCACCTGGGCCAAGGTCGATAATGAGCTGTACCGAGCGGTAACGAATATCGGGACTAGACCGACCTTCGGCGGCGGGGAACGGACAATAGAGACCTATGTCCTCGATTTCAATGGTGACTTATATGGGCGCAAAGTTGCCCTCCAGTTCATCGAGCGGGTGCGTGGTGAGATCCATTTCGCTACCCCTGAGGAATTGCAGTGGCAAATCGATAGGGACGTGGAGAGGGCAAGGGCGCTATTAAAGCAAAAGCGAGGCTCAAGTTAGATGGTCTCAGGATTCAGCCATCTGCTAAAGCGCGGTGTTGCCGAGATTATCGTGCAAGAGGAGTTCGAAAGGCTCTTGGAGTCGGGGAGACGACTACGATTGAAGCAGGGCTTTGACCCCAGCCGCCCCGATATCCACCTCGGCCACGTGGTCGGCTTAAGAAAGCTGCGTCAGTTCCAAGAGCTGGGGCATCAGCTAGTGCTCATCGTCGGCGACTGGACAGCCCAGATTGGCGACCCCAGTGGCGTGTCGCAAACCCGCCCTATGCTCTCCCGTGACCAGGTTCTGGCTAACGCCGAGACCTACCTAAAGCAGTTCTTCAAGGTGGTCGATAAGGAGCGGACCGAGGTGCGGTGGCAAAGCGAGTGGTTTGGCAAATTCACACTGGCTGACGTCTTCGATCTCGCCAGCAAATTCACCATAGCTCAGCTTATGGCTCGCGAGGACTTCGCTAAGAGGCATGCGGCGGGGAGGCTCATCGCCGTCACCGAGCTCCTCTATCCTTTACTTCAGGCCTATGACTCCGTGGTAATCGCTGCCGACGTCGAGTTCGGTGGCATCGATCAGAAGTTCAATTGCCTGGTGGCCCGGGAACTGCAGCAGATGATGGGACAGCGCCCACAGCAGGTGTTTTTAATGCCACTTCTCATCGGCACCGACGGCAAGCATAAGATGTCGAAGAGCCTGGGCAACTACATCGCCATCGAAGATGAGCCCAACGAGATGTATGGCAAGACGATGTCCCTACCCGACCACCTAATTATGGACTACTTCGAGCTGCTCACCGACCCCGGCCAATACCCAGACGATGTCCTAGCGGACTTTAGGCAGCAGTTAGATACCGGAGCAAACCCAATGGGTATCAAAAAGATTCTAGCTAATGAGTTAGTAAGGCAATTCCATGGCCCGGCAGCGGCGGAGGCAGCACAAGCAGAATTCGAGAGGGTTTTTCAAGCTCGGGCCATGCCCGAAGATATTGAAGAGCTTCGGATTTCGTTCAGGAAGTATGTCGACCATCGTGTCGAACGCTCTGCTTCCAATTTGCTTGAGGTAATTGCAGTGGATGATCGGGGAACGGTGCACATGGGCCCAGTTAGCATTGCCCACATTTTGAGCCACTATGGGATCGTGAAAAGCAATGCCGAAGCTAAGAGGCTCATAGCTCAAGGTGCCATTGATCTTATTTATCCCGAAGGCACGAAGGTTACCGTTAGCGAGCACCCATTATACATTAGGGATGGCAGCGTTATCAAGGTAGGCAAGCGGCGCTTTGTCCGCCTGGTCAACGCCGATAGAAAAAAGAGAGCGTTAACGGGCGCAGAAAAGGAGGTTTGAGATGGCAGAATGGCATAAATACCCGGGAGGGATATATAAGCTGAAGCAGGATTTGTATCAGGAATTGGAGGAGCGGCGCAACAAAGTCTTGCAAATGGGGGAGCCAAGGGTGCTCGAAGAGCGTCGTAAAGCCGGGCAACTGTTAGCCCGCGAAAGGTTAGACTACCTCTTCGATCCAGGCACCTTTACCGAGATAGGAATGCATATAAAACATAGAACGATACATTTTGGCATGGACAAGCGATGGGTCCCAGCTGAAGGCGTTATCACTGGCTTTGGCAAGGTAAATGGCAGAATGGTTGTTGCCTTTTCTGAAGATTATTCGGCAATGGCCGGGACCTTCGGCGAATACCACGGCAAGAAAGAGACCTATGCCATTCAGTTTGCCATGGAGAAGGGGTGGCCCATTATCGGCATCAACGACTCGGGAGGAGCCAGATTACAGGAGGGAATGGACACTCTAGAGGCTTATGGTTGGCTATTCAGAATGCAGGACCTGGCCTCAGGCGTGGTGCCTCAAATAGCCTTGCTATTAGGTCCCTGCTTGGGGGGGCAGGCTTACCACCCCATAATGCAGGACTTTCTCATTCAAACCCGTGATACCGGCTTCATGGGCATTGCTGGACCCGCTTTCGCTAGGACACAGATCGGGGAGGAAATCAGCCTTCAGGAGCTGTCCGGCTGGAAAGCCCATGCTGTCAAGTCCGGCCAGACACATGTAGTAGCTGAAGACGATAAGGATGCCATAGACAAGGCGAAGGAACTTCTATCCTTCTTCCCCCCTAGTAATCGAGAGAAACCCCCTTGTGTCAAAACAGGAGACCCCCCAGAGCGCACTGCGGAGGAGTTGAATGACATTGTTCCCGATGAACCTTTTAAGCCCTTTGACATGAAGAAAGTGATAAAAGCTGTGGTAGACGACGGCCATTTCTTTGAGACTTTGGGACTTTATGCCAAGAATATGATAACTGGGTTTGCCCGCTTTAATGGCCGTCCTGTGGGAATAGTAGCCAATCAACCTACGTGGGCTGCTGGAATGTTGGACATTGACTCCTCAGACAAAGGGGCAAGGTTTATCAGATTCTGTGACCTGTTCAACATCCCCTTAGTCACCCTGGTGGACTGCCCCGGCTATGTGATAGGTTCCCAGGCAGATTGGGCAGGGATCTTGCGCCACGGTGCTAAGATGCTTTTCGCCTGGACCGATGCTACTGTGCCTCTGATCTCCATCATCGTAAGAAAGTCTTATGCTGGTGCCCACTATGGGATGCTGGATAAGAGTATCGGGGCCGACTTCGTTTTTGCCTGGCCCACGGCTCGCGTCACCATCGTGGGGGCTGATACGGCCGCCAGCGTCATCTTCGCCCGAGAGATCAGGGAGGCAGAAAAGCCGGAGGAGGTAAAGGCGAAAAGGATTGAGGAATATAGTGAAATCTACGAAAACCCTTATGTAGGGGCGGAGAGGGGATATATCGACGATATCATCATGCCCCATGACACCAGGAAGTACGTCAACAGGGCCCTGGATATTCTGGAGAACAAATTCGTCACCCCTGGAACCTGCCCGTGGAAGGTTTGGCGGAAATATTCCAACATCAATCTCTGAGGGTCGGTCAAAGCTAACTGAGAGAAGAGGAAGGAGAACCATGGCGCAAGAAGTAGTGGAGGCACCGATACCGGGCAAGATACTTGAAATCTACGTCAAAGAAGGGGATAAAGTTGAGGAAGGGGATATCATCTGCACCCTGGAATCAATGAAGATGGAAAACCCGATAATGGCTCCTGTTTCCGGGGTCATTAATCAGATAAATGTCTCTCCCGATCAAGCGGTTAAATCAGGGGAAACCATCGCCGTCATCGAATATTGATGGAAAAGAGGCTTATCCCTAACCGATGTCGGCGAGCATAGCTGTTTTCGGTTCCATGAGGTGAGCGATGGCTATAGATTGGGGCTTCGCACTGAGAATCGCTGGCTTTGGCCTCCTCCTCGTTTTCTCCATTCTGGCATTATTGATTGTGATAACACGGGTGGTCACAAGATTCGCCTCTAAAAAAGGCCCGGAAGAGAAGGAGAAAAAAGAGGAAAGGGAGTAAATCGAGCCTAAAAGATGATCGACTATCAGACTGGGTTCACGGGGTTAACATATGGCCATATAATACTCATCTGTGTTGGGCTGATATTCATATATTTGGCGATCACTAAAAAATGGGAACCGTATGAGTTATTACCGATAGGTGTCGGTCTAATATTAGCCAACATGCCCTATACCGGTCTGCTCCTCACCCCCGAGCAGGCAGGTGGAGTGCCAGGCGTAGCTGGGCTTCTGGGCATTTTCCTTGAGTTTGGGCTTTATAAATATACTGTATTGCCCCTGCTTATATTCCTCGGGCTGGGGGCGATGACGGATTTCGGGCCTCTTTTAGCCAGCCCTAAGGGATTTGTTCTCGGCGCCGCTGCTCAAATGGGGATCTTCGTCGCCTTCTTCGGCGCCTTAGCCTTGGGCTTTTGGGGTATCGCTGACTTCGGGATTAAGGAGGCCGCTTGCATTGGCATCATCGGCGGCGCCGATGGTCCCACAACTATCTTCCTTACGGCCAAATTAGCCCCGGAGCTAATGGGGATCACCGCGGTGGCAGCCTATTCCTATATGGCGATGGTGGCTATAATTCAGCCACCGATAGTAAGGGCGCTTATCAGCGAGAAAGAGCGCAAGATTTACATGAAGCCACAGCTTCGTGCGGTGTCACAGCGGGAGAAGATCATTTTCCCCATAGCGGTTATGCTGATCGTGATATTGCTCGTTCCCCGGGCAGCGCCTCTCGTCGGGATGTTTATGTTCGGCAATCTGCTTCGAGAGAGCGGCGTTGTGGACAGGCTTTCCGATACCGCTCAGGGTGCGCTGATAAATACCATAACTATTGTCTTAATGCTCTGCATCGGGGCATCCATGTCTGCGGAATTGGTGATGCGCCCCGAGACATTAATGGTGCTGGGGCTTGGTTTAGTCGCCTTTGCCGCGGGGACTGCTGGCGGGGTGCTGCTGGGGAAACTAGTAAGCCGCCTTTCCAAAGAGCCATTCAATCCAATATTAGGTGCTGCCGGGGTCTCAGCGGTGCCGATGGCAGCGAGGGTGGCCCAGCATATCGGACAAAAGGCAAATCCAAGGAACTTCCTGTTGATGCACGCTATGGGACCAAATGTGGCCGGGGTGATCGGGTCAGCAGTGATTGCCGGGGTGTTTCTGGGCATACTAGGGTAAATCTCGCCGGGGTCATCGGGACCATGACCGCCGCTGGTATCTTCCTCAGCCTTGTGGGATAAGGCTGCAAAGCTTCAGTCACTTGTCGGACACGAGCCGCTGTGCTACACTTTTGCATAGGGCTAGTC
Organism: Chloroflexota bacterium; assembly: GCA_030615045.1. Taxonomy (GTDB): domain Bacteria; phylum Chloroflexota; class Dehalococcoidia; order SZUA-161; family JAUWZY01; genus JAUWZY01. The sequence goes on along the minus strand of JAUWZY010000012.1, from coordinate 1,928 downwards.
GAGACGGCTAGCCCTTGAGGTGTTTGTAAGTATGAATTTTTGCGGGCTCCTCCGCCTAATCGATGATGTTCCCGCCTACCGCGAGCTGGTGGCAGCCATCCTCAGCAAGCAAGGCAGCAACAAGATGGCAGTGCTCAACGCCACCAAACCCTACCTTGTGGCTTGCCTTTATCACGACCTTCGCCTCCCTGTAGTGGTCATTACCGCCCGCTCCGAGAAAGCAAAACAGCTTTACGATCAACTCCTCACCTGGTGCGGCGACCGCTTCTCGATTCAGCTTCTCCCCGAGCCTGATGCCCTGCCCTATGAACGCCTGACTTCAGATATCACCACCGTCCAGCAACGATTGCGCATCTTGTCCACGCTAAGCAAAAGAGAGCCAGCACCCCTGATTTTGACCTCAGCTCACGCCTCAATCAGGAAGACGATCCCCGCCACCGATTTCGCCTCGGCATGCTATAGCTTAAGCAAAGGGATGGCATTCGATTGGAATCAGATGCTGAGTAGGTGGATCAGCATGGGCTATGAGCTGGAAAGCGCTGTCGAGGTCCCGGGCACCATAAGTCGCCGTGGCGGGATCGTCGATATTTATTCCCCCAACAATGGGTTCCCTATCAGGATCGAGCTCTTCGGCGATGAGGTGGAGAGCATTCGCCTCTTTGACCCCGCTACCCAGCGCTCGTTGCAACAGGTGCCGGAGGTGTTTATTGTACCGGCTAAGGAGATGCTGCTCCCGGAAAGGGGGCAAGGGGAGCAAATCATTCACCAACTCGCCCTCTCCACCCTCGATGTTGAGGCAAGAGAAAGGATCGAGGAGGAGATGGCGCTTTTGCTTCAGGGCCAGTGGTTTGATGGCATGGAGTTTTATGCTGCCCTATTCAACCACGGCTCCTTCCTTGATTACCTGCCACCTGATTCAATAGTTATCCTTGATGAACCCAATCTTGTAGCGGACGAGGTGGCAGAACTCGAGTCCCAAGCCGCAGAGCTACGCCAGGGAAAAGTGGAAAGAGGACAGCTGCCCCAGGATTTCCCCACACCCTATTTCACCTGGGCGGAGCTGATGAAAAGGCTCGGCAGGCTGGAGCGGCAGCTGAGCTTGGAGGAATGGGGTGATGCAAGCCATTGCTATCACATGGGCTTTGCTCCGGCCCCAGATTACGCTGGCCGCGTATCGGCCTTTATCGAGGAAGCCAAGGCGATGATAAGCGATGGGCATCGAGTTATCGTTGTCTCGCAGCAGGCAAGCAGGCTTTCAGAACTCTTCCTGGAGCAAGATGTCATCGCCTTTCCTGTAGCGGATATAGAGCAGCTGCCCCGACCCGGATCGATAACGCTGGTTCAAGGGTCATTAGCCGAGGGCTGGATAGCGAAGCAGGGGGTAGCCCCCACCGCGCTATTCAGCGATGTCGAGGTCTTTGGCTTCACCAAGAAGCGGCGAATGGCACTGAAGCGCCCGATGCGCCACGAGGCTTTCCTTTCTGAGTTCTTCCCCGGCGAGTATGTGGTTCATATCGACCACGGCATCGCCAAGTTCTCCGGGGTGACCAAGATGTCGCTTGACGGCAAGGAGCGCGAGTACCTGATCCTGGGATATGCTGAAGGCGATAGGCTCTACTTACCTCCCGATCAGGTAGATCGCATCAGCCGTTATATCGGCCCCAGAGGGTACACCCCAACCCTCAGCCGACTGGGCATCCAAGAGTGGCTCAGAACCAAGCAAAGGGTTAAGCAGGCAGCGGGAGATCTGGCTCGAGAGCTGTTAGCCATCCATGCGACGCGGGAGGTCTCACCTGGCCTCGCCTTCTCCGCAGATACCACATGGCAGCAGGAGCTCGAGGCCTCTTTTCCCTATATCGAGATTTTGGATCAACTGGAAGCGGTAAACAAAGTCAAAGAGGACATGGAAAGGCCGAGGCCGATGGACC
>JAUWZY010000039.1 GCA_030615045.1 Chloroflexota bacterium | reverse complement strand
AGCCACTCCTTTGGAGATAAAAACCCCTTTCAGTGATATTGAAAAAGGAACACACCCAACAATAAGCTCGGCAGGATTCGAACCTACGACCAGACGGTTATGAGCCGCCCGCTCTGCCTCTGAGCTACGAGCCCCGCTCAGAGTATAGCAAAGGACTGTTGACAAAACAAGGGCAATACTGTATCCTCTCCAGACCTTATGTTAGAATAGTAACGGTATGGAGCAGGCTATAGAACGCAAGGCGGAGCATTTGCATATCTCCACTACAATGGATGTGGAAGCAAAGGTGGGGCAAGGCTGGGAGGATGTTCACCTCCCCCATGAGTGTCTACCCGAGATCGACAGGGACGAGATTGACCTCTCGGTGGAATTCTGCGGTCGGCATTTCCGCTATCCCTTGATCATCTCTGCCTTGACTGGGGGGCATGCCAAAGCCGTTGCTATCAACGAAACCTTAGCCAAAGCGGCGGAACACTTTGGCATCGGTATGGAGCTGGGGAGTCAAAGCCCGCTGATCGATTTTCCCCATTTGGAGCGGAGCTATTCCATTGCTCGAGAGGCTGCCCCCAATGCCTTCCTTGTGGGCAACATCGGTGCGTCACGACTGATCCAGCAGCAAGGGAGCGCAGCCTGTACCCTGGAGCAGATCCAAAGGTTTATCCAGGTCATCGGGGCTGACGCCTTAGCCATCCATCTCAATTTGTTGCAGGAATCGGTGATGCCCGAGGGGGATGCTAAGGCCAAAGGCTGCACTGAAGCCATTGCCAGAGTTGCTCAAGCTATTTCCATACCCTTATTTGTGAAAGAGACAGGTGCTGGCATCTCCAAAGCCCAGGCTCTGAAACTGAAGCAAAACGGGGCTTCTGTTCTAGATATCAGCGGCGCTGGCGGCACCAGTATGGCCTTAGTGGAAGCTCATCGTGCTGCTTCGCGTCAAAACCTGAGGTATGAAAGATTAGGCCAGACCTTCGCCCATTGGGGCATCCCGACCGTGATATCGACCATAGAGGCCAAGGCCAGCGGCTTACCGATCATCGCCAGCGGTGGCATCCGCAGCGGGCTGGATGCCGCTAAGGCGTTAGCCCTCGGCGCCAACCTTGTTGGCGTTGCCAGGCCTCTGCTCAGCTGTGCCGTAAAGGGATACGAAGCTGTTGTAGACTGGATGGAGACATTTTTCAGCGAGCTTTCCATAGCCATGTTCCTGAGCGCTGCCCCCTCAGTAAAGGAGTTGCAGCAAAGGAAGGTGGTTATCTTGGGCAGGAGCAGGGAATGGCTGGAGCAGCTTGGTTGCGATTTAAGGGCAGCCAATGAGTGAAAAGATGATAATCAGGGGCACTGTCTTTTCCGGGCTGGGGCAGGGGGGCTTCTTTACCCAGCTGGATTGGGTTAAGCAGCAATTTCAAGATAAGCTGGGCTTTGTCCCTTTCCCCGGCACCTTGAACTTAAAGGTGGAACAAGAATCTCTCGATGTGGTGAAGAAGCTGAGGGCAAGAGAAGGGATAGATATCGTCCCCCCGAGCCCTGATTTCTGCCAGGCGAAAAGCTTCCCCATATCGATAAGTGGCATTGAGGCTGCGATCGTTGTCCCCGAGGCCGAGCACTTCACCAAAGATGTGCACTCAGGGGATGTAATTGAGGTCATCGCTCCGGTCAATATCAAGAAGGCCCTTTCTATACAGGACGGTGACCAACTGACTATAACCATAGAATAAAAAGGGAGGACGCAAGTGAAACTAGTTGTAGGCCTTGCCGGAGCCACGGGCGCTATTTACGGGATAAGGATTCTCGAGGTATTAAGCAACATACCCGATATCGAGACGCATCTGGTGATAAGCGAGGCAGGTAAGGAGACGATAGAGCGGGAGACGACTTGGACAGTGGCCGAAGTCGAGGCTTTAGCCTCATATGTCCATGATAATCAAGATATTGGGGCCTCAATCTCCAGCGGCTCCTTCGAGACCGAAGGCATGGTGATCATCCCCTGCAGCATAAAAACGATGTCCTCCATAGCCAGCTCCTATAATGCCAATTTGATGACCCGGGCCGCCGATGTGACATTGAAGGAGAAAAGGAAACTCGTGCTCGTGGTCCGGGAGACGCCATTGCACCTGGGGCACCTGAGAAGGATGGCAGAGGTAGCTGAAATAGGCGCTGTTATCCTGCCCCCGATGCCCGCCTTCTATCATTACCCCAAGGTCATCGATGACATCATCAACCAAACAGTGGGCAAGGTGCTGGACCAGTTCCAAATCAAGCATAGCTTGTTTGAACGCTGGAAGGGACTGAGAGCACCAGTCAGAAGCGATGATTCTTAGAGGCTTTACCAAATGGCTAAGCCGAATGAAGAGCTAAAGGAAACGGCTCTCCACTACCTGAAGACACATAACACGATGACATTAGCTACAACCCGCGATAATCGGCCATGGGCGGCCACCTTGTTTTATGCCAATGATGGCTTCACACTTTATTTTATCTCTGACCCTGAGGTTTGCTGGCATTCTAAGAACATCGCTGAAAACCCCCATGTCTCGGTCACGGTGGATGAGGATTACCCGCTCCAAAATCCAGATGACTGGAGGAAGGTGAGGGGGATTCAGCTTGAGGGCATAGCCGAGATGCTCACCTCGGAGGAGGAGATAGCCAAAGCAGTGACGACATATGTGAAGAAATACCCTTTCGTCTCTGTGTACCTGAAGTCGATAATTCGTTTCCCGCGGGTGGTCTCGTTTCTGGAGAAGTTCGCCCAGAAGCTGCCCTTCGTCCCCGACTTCAAGGCGGTCTCCGAGAATAAGTTCTACAAGGTGGTGCCAACCAAAATTTGGTTTGTGGACAACGAAACGAGCTTTGAGCGCCGCCAAGAGGTTATAATTTAGTCTCAACAGCAGCAGGTTGCAATGCCTGCTCAAGCACCTGGTCGACGTTCTCAGCGAAATCCAACCGTGTTCCCTCCCTTAGCACTGCTCCAACACCTTCATTATAAACCCATCCCAATTAAAGCGCCAAGAGCTCCGTGATCCCCTGGCGCACCATCATCACGGCAATGGCAGCAAGAAGGAGGCTGGCTATTTGCGATATCGCCCTGAGCCCTCCCTGGCGCAAGAAACGCACCACTCGGTTAGCCTGAGCAAAGACCAGCCAAGCTACAGCCAGATTGAGCACAAAGGCAATGAGCACCGCGGCGATGGAATATTGGCTGACCAGCAGTAACAGAGTGGTGAGAACAGCAGGCCCCACTACCAGAGGCGTGCCTATAGGGACAACGGCGACCACCGTATCGCCCAGCGCAGGCTGAACCTCGAATATTTTGCCTGTCATCAGGTGTCTGATGGCTAAAACCAATAGGATCAGCCCTCCGGCGACTAAGAAGTCACCAATCCTGATGCCCAGGGCATGGAAAACACCCTGGCCAATAGCAATGAAGCCAAGCCCTAAGCCAAGAGCGGTGAGCAGGGCGTAACGGGTCGTCTTCGACCGCTGCGCCGGGGTCATATCCTGGGTTAAGGACAGGACAAAGGGCAAGATCCCTACCGGATCCATAGCCACAAAAATGGGGATAAAGGCCAGGCCCAGGTCTTTAAAGAAGTCAGCCACAGCATCCACCTCTGCCTGCTATCGATTCCCTTCATCGGGAAGGCAGGCGATAGAGGCCACAGCATCGCCTTCAGCCAACCTCATCACGCTAACCCCCCGGGTAGTTCTTCTCTGCAGAGAGATATCATCGATAGATACGCGGGTGAACAGCCCTCCTGTGGACGCGATCATCAGCTCTTGAGCGGGATGAGCTACAACTGCGGCCACAAGCGGACCAGTCCTCGAGCTCAGCCGATAGCTCTTGACGCCATTGCCGCCACGCCTTTGCACCCGATACTCAGCCAAGGGCACCCTCTTGCCAAAGCCATTTGCCGTAATAGTGACCAGGAAGGAATCGGCAGCGGCAACAACCATCCCCACTACTTGATCGCCCGGGGCCAAACCGATGCCCCGAACACCACCACTGGTCCGAGAGGCAACACGTAACCCGGCCACGGCGAATTTGAGAGCTCGCCCCATCTCAGTGACCAGGATGGCCTCATCTCCCTCCTCTGCCAATCTCACCGATACTAACTCATCTCCCGCTTTCAAAGGCATGGCGATGACCCCGCTATGCCTTATCGAGATGAACTGGCTGAGCTTGGACCTCTTGACCTCACCGTGGCGGGTAGCCAGCACAATGAATCCCGCCTGGCTCAAATGGGAGAGAGCAATTACCGCGGTCACCTGCTCGTTGCCATCCATGGGGAGCAGATTTATGATGGGCATCCCTTTGGCTTGTCGCGAGCTTTCCTGTGGAACTCGATAACACTTAAGGGGCAGCACCCGGCCTCGGTTAATGAATAGGAGCAGGTTATCATGGGTATCGACGATGACCAGATGCTGAACAGCATCGGCTTCCCTGGTCACCATCCCCATCACCCCCCGGCCACCACGGTGCTGCGCTTTGTAGCTTTCGCTGGGCAGCCGTTTGATGTAGCCCCTTCGGCTTAGGGTAACCACCATCTGCTGATGTGGGATCAAGTCCTCAGTGCTGAACTCCTCCACTTCCTCAGCGCTGATCTGGGTCCGGCGCTCATCCCCATACCGAGACTTCAGCTCCTCAACCTCAGCCTTAACGGAAAAATCGATCTTCCTCGGGCTGGCTAAGAGATCCTCGAGATAGGAAATGGTCTTCAGCACCTCAGCGTAGCCGGTAGTGATTTTGTCTCGTTCCAATGCTGCAAGCCTTCGTAGCTCCATGGATAAGATTGCTTGTGCTTGAGCCTGCGACAAGCCGTAGCCCTTCATCAGGTTACCTTGGGCTGCCTCCGCGGTCTCGGATTCGCGGATGGTGGCGATGACTGCGTCCAGGTGATCGAGGGCGATCTTAAGCCCCTCAAGGATATGAGCCCTCTCCCTTGCCTTTTCCAGTTCAAACCGAGACCTCCGAATGACGACCTGGCGGCGAAAGTTGATGTGATGCTGCAGCGCTGCCTTCAGGTTTATCATCCTGGGCTGGACATCAACCAGGGCCAGCATGTTGGCGAAGAATGCCGACTGCATCGCGGTATGCCTATAGAGGTTGTTGAGCACTTGCCTGGGCTGCCCATCCCTTTTCAGCTCAATGACAACGCGGACCCCTTCCCTATCAGACTCATCGCGCAACTCAGCAATCCCTTCCACCTTTTTATTCTTGATCAGCGTTGCTATCCTCTCCACCAGAGCTGCTTTGTTTGTTTGGAACGGGAGCTCGGTGACCACAATCCGGTACCGATCCTTAGCCATCTCCTCTATGTGAGCCTTGGCCCTGATGACGATCTTGCCACGTCCCGTGGTATAGGCGCTTTTGATCCCATCTCGGCCCAAGATAAGCCCACCGGTGGGGAAATCGGGACCCGGGATCAGGCTGATGAGGTCTTCAATAGTGGCATCGGGGTTATCAATGAGATAGACGATGGCATCGCAGAGCTCACCCAGATTATGGGGTGGGATATTGGTCGCCATACCTACGGCGATCCCAGAAGCTCCATTAAGCAGCAGGTTGGGGGCCTTGGTGGGCAGGATGGTGGGCTCGTTGATTGTGCCGTCGAAATTGGGGGCGAAGTCAACAGTGCCCTTATCGATATCAGCCAGCATCTCCTCAGCAATTCGAGCCAGGCGAGCCTCGGTGTAGCGCATGGCTGCTGGGGGGTCATTATCTAAGCTGCCGAAATTCCCCTGGCCATCGATGAGGCAATACCTCATAGAGAAGTCTTGAGCCAGCCGCACCATAGCCTCGTAAACCGGGGCATCGCCGTGAGGGTGATATTTGCCCAGCACCTCGCCCACAATGCGGGCGCTCTTCTTATAAGGGCTGGTATGGTGTAGCCCGAGCCCCTCCAGAGCGTAGAGGATCCGCCGTTGTACCGGTTTTAGGCCATCACGGACATCGGGCAGAGCGCGAGAGATGATCACGCTCATGGCGTAGTCCAGATATGAATCCTGGACCTCGTCCTCGATCTTGACCGGAATCACCGTTCCCACTTCCATAGCTAAACCTCCTTACTTAATCAGGCGGCGGCGCATAGCGACCAGGGAAATGGTAAAGAACAAGGCGATTAGTGCCAGAATAAAGCCCAGCTCGGCGAGCAAACCGGGCGTGATTTGACCTGAAATCAAAGCCCGGTCCAGAGTCACCACCGGGGTTAAAGGCAGAAACCAAGCCAGACGCTGCACCACCTCGGGCATGGCTACCAGGGGAAAGAAGACGCCGCTGAAGAAAAACATCGGGGTCAGGAACAGGGTGAAATAGTAATTATAGGCGGTAATAGAGGGGACGATCGCGGTGAAGGCCATAGCCAAAGAGCCAAACATCAAGCCCTCGAGCACTGTCACTATAGGGATTAGGGCAGCAAAGGGGGAGAGGGACTGCACGAAGGCAAAGGCCACGAGCAGGATGATACATGCTGTGAGCAGGGAGCGGGTGGCGGCCCAGAATATCTCCCCTGCAATCACATCCTCGATACTCACCGGGGTGGCGATGATGGCGTCATAGGTCTTTTGATGCTCCATCCGCATATAGGAACCATAGGTGCATTCAAAGGTGGCGGTGAACATGGCATAGCTGGCCACGATGCCGGGGATGATGAATTGAAGGTAAGTTTGGCCGGCGATGAGCCCAATATAGGCGCCAAGCCCAAATCCCATAGCAGACAGAATGAAGATGGGCTCTATCAAGTATGGTGCCAACTCTGCTTTCCATAAGCGGAAGAAGACATCCCGGTTGCGCTGCCAAACACGAAAGGAGCGATAGGACACACGAGGATAGATCACTCCTTGAGCTCCCTCCCGGTAAGCCGCAAAAAGACATCCTCCAAGGTTGCTTGCCGTCGCAGCACATCCCCACCTTCAACCATCAATTGCTGAGGCAGCAAGCCGCCATCCTTGCTGAAGACATACAGGGTATCCCCGACATCCTCAATGGTGACACTGTAGCTTTGCAGTTGCTTGAGGACGTGGCTCTTGCCCATGGGGTCAAGGCGCAACTCCAAGACCTCCTGGCCCACGTATTGCCTTATCAAATCGGCGGGGCGATCCTGAACCACAATTCTCCCCTGATCCATGATCACCAGCCGATCGCAGAGGTGAGCCGCCTCCTCCATGTTATGGGTGGATAGGATCATGGTTACCCCTTGCTCTTTGAGATAACGGAGCTTGTGCCAAACCAGATGGCGGGCCTGGGGATCGAGCCCCGATGTGGGCTCATCCAGAATCAATATCTTGGGGTCGTTCAGCAGAGCGCGGGCGATAAGCAGCCTTCGCTTCATCCCCCCGGAAAGGGTATCGATGCGACTGCGCTGGCGGTCAAGGAGCTGAAATAGCTCCAGCAGTTCCAGGGCTCGCCTTCTTGCTACTTCCTTTGGGATGTCGAAATAGCGGGCATAGACTAATAGGTTGTGCAAAACGGTCAGGTCTGGGTCTAAGTTCTCTTCCTGCGGCACAACCCCAATGACCGCCTTGATGGCGCGAGGTTCCTTCATGACATCCCTATTATCCACCAAAAGCACCCCTTCAGAGAGGGGATAAACGCAGGAGATCATCCTGATAATAGTGGTCTTGCCAGCTCCATTCGGTCCCAGGAAGCCAAAGCACTCCTGAGCCTGGACGGAGAAGTCCACCCCGGCTACAGCTAAGATGCCTTTATACCTCTTAACCAGACCACGAGCTTCGATTATGTCCGCCATTTGCTGCCTC
>JAUWZY010000083.1 GCA_030615045.1 Chloroflexota bacterium | reverse complement strand
CTGGCTTGAGGTCCCTTTTCAAGGCCTCGATGAGGGCCAAATTGGCTTCAGGATCATACCAATCATTGCCCTCTTTGTCAGGACCCGAAAAGCCCTTCTTGGGGATGATCACCGCGGTGGGGCCAATGGCTTTGTTCAGCTTTTCGGCCATCACCCTCCCCATCTCGGCTCTCTCTTCCTTGGTTGTTCGGGCCATGACCCGAATCGGGGTATGCACCAGGAGCTTCCGGCCTCTGAGGTGCTCAGGTATCCCCTGGGTCCCATCGAAGGTGATTATATCAGCCTTACCCGGAGCTACCAGTTGCGGGATGCCCCTTGCGCCGGCTGCTTCCAGTCTGGCCGGTCCGGCATCATTGAGGCCACCGTACATATGTTGGAGGACCTCAGTGGTTACCAAGTCAAACACCCCAGCGAGCAGCCCTTGCTCAATCCATTCCTCGAGCGTCTTGCCGCCGGTGCCAACGGCATGAAGGACAACCACCTCATAGCCTCTTTGCTCGAGCAGCTCCATAACGGAATTGGCGCAGGGCATCAAATCTCCTTGAAGGGTAAGCCCGATGAGGGGCTTATCGGAGGGCACAGGGCCGGGGGCGGCGTTAACCATGCCCACAACGGCGCCGGCGGCTACGGTGAGCACATTTTTGGTTATCCGATTCAGGCCTACGATATCAGCCAGGGAAGGGATCATCACTATATCTTTGGTGCCTACATAGGGATGGGTGTCGGCGGAGGCCTGGGTGGAGACCATGACCTTGGGTATGCCCAGGGGCAAGGCCCTCATGGCTGCAGTGCCCAGCATAGCCCCCATCGTCCCGCCCAGGGCCAAGACCCCGTCAAGCTCTCCCGACTGGTAAAGTTCCTGAGCAATCTTCATCGCGCCCTCGCTCATCCGCTGTATAGCCTCTCCTTCCTCTCTCGAGGAGGCCACTTCTGCAATGCTAAGCCCTGCAGCCTGGGCCACTTGCTCGCGGGTGATATCCGGTTGGAATAGCGGCTTCCCCAGTATCCCGACATCCACTACTATTACCCGACAGCCTTGCTCCACGATCCTGTCTCTGATATATCCGTATTCCGCCCCCTTGGTATCCAGCGTCCCGATCAGCACTATGGTCTTTTTCATTATGCCTCCTTCGTCGCCCCTATTTTATATTGAAATTGAGATTAAGCAAGAGGATTGAAGTCTGAAGCATAAACGCTGTTATGGCAGCCCAATGAGGGCTGTCTCACGAAGAATTGGCGGAATTCGTCCAGAGGCTGAAACCCCCAGGTTCGGGGCATGGACAGGCAAATGAATGTAGGAAGGCGAAAACTGTGAATGACAAAGCAAAGCTTGTCCAGTCCAGCCGATGAGGAAACTCTTAACCAATGTGTTGTCAATGAGATGCTTACGGAGCTTGATATTCGGTCCCTGGCGCTGGAAGGCCATTTGTTTGCAATCGTAATGCCTGGAGTTCTCGTCGCCTTTGTTCGAGTTCTTCCCTCGCCATCTCCTTGGATGCAGACAAAGAGAACCACTGTTCCACCAGCAATTCCAGCGCTCGACACAATTTCTCAGGCGAGGGCTGAAACCATTCGACCTCAAGCCAAAAGAGGCTTCTCGAATATCGTGCCAATCTGTCTGCATCCCTCACGATCTCATCGTCGATCGATATAGCATTTGTCCTTGTATCGTGACCGTCTATGATTTGCAAGATTTCGTCGGCATATTGGCTATCGTAGCCGACCTGTGCGAGAATGCCTTTGGCAATTTTCACACCCTCTTCTTCGTGAATCCTGGCCAGGGCCATATCGGCCCTGGGGCCAAATGCCTTGTGCAGAATCTCGTCCGGAACTCTGCTCCATCCCACGTCGTGCAAGATGATAGCGGGGACAACAATGTGCCTATTCCCTTTTACCTTTTCCAGCAGCCTTAATGCCAAATCCAGCGCAATTTCGGTATGTACATCGTTGTGTCTCGTGGTCAGGTAGGGTTTTGCTAATTGATAGATTCTTTCTTCCACTGCATTCATGGCCAAAGCTATTTTACCAGAGCTGGACTGCACTTGCCAAGAGATGCTATGAGAGGGCTTGACAAAAAGGTAAAAGTGGCTTAGAATTTCGTCACATCTGGCTATGGAATTAGGAGAACAACTATATTGGAGAGAGAGCGTCGTAGATGGAGTGTTGACAGAGGAAGGAGGTGATATAATCGTAGAGAGTGTTCACAAATGAAGGCGGGTCTTATCTTATTGAATTAATCAAAGGAGGAGACCATGGCAACAACAGGAAGAACGTGGCAGGACATCATACGAGAGGAGGGGAGATTCCCTTACGCGCGGGAGATCGCGACTGTGCCGGGCACTGAGGGCTGGGAGCGTATGTACCCCAACTACCAGCTCTTCGCTGAGGATCGAAGGGAGTTTGACGACAGCCAGTTCTGGTTTCAGGACAAGATGCACTGGCCATATCCAGAGCCTCCCTTCGACTCGATAACCGTCGTTGCTGCATATAGCTCACTTAGCAGCTATACCACCCGAGTGTTCGCCGTCCCGCCGGCTAACGGACTCGCCACCCGCCTCCTCAACGGCTACGTCTACGCCGCTCCCCAGTCGGTTACTGACCCGGCGATAATGGAGGAGAGAGGGCCCCTGTTCGGGAAGAGGAGCGCGTTCTATTTCGAGAACTGGAACGAGCTCTATGCCCTATGGGTGCCCAAGATGACGGGCGTGATCGACGAACTCAAGCAGCTACAGTTCAAAGACCTGCCCAAATATGAAGACGAGTCCGTGGTCCTGGAGCACAAGAAAATGAACAGCCTATATAACATGTTGGAAAGCTACAGTAAGCTGATCCTGCTCCATTATAAGGCGTGGCAGGTCCACTTCGAGTTCCTCAACCTGGTGTACGTGAGCTATTTGATGTTCTACGGCTTCTGCAAGAAGGCATTCCCCGAGATCGCGGACAACACCATAGCTAAGCTGATCGCCGGTGCCCCGGGCGTGATGATGTTCCAGCCCGATGTGGAGATGACCAAGCTGACCCGGCTCGCTATCTATCTGGGAGTGGCTGATGTGTTCACAGCGGGGCTGTCAGCCGATGAGACCATCGCCGAGCTCAACAAGACGGATCAGGGCAAGAGATGGCTCGAGGCCATGGAGAATGCCAAGGATCCCTGGTTCTACACTTTTTCGGGCGGAGGCTTCTACCACTTCGACAAGCCCTGGATCGAGGACCTCTCTATTCCCTTCGGCCATATCAGGGGTTATATCGAAAGGGTAAAGCGGGGTGAAAGCATCGACAGGCCGGTAGACGCCATAATCACGGAGCGGGGGCGATTGATCAAAGAGTATCGCGAGCTGTTGCCCACGGAGGACGACAAGCATGCGTTCGACCAGACTTGGGGAACGCTGGCCATGTGCTATCCCTACGCCGAAAACCATATTTTCTACGTCGAGCACTGGTGCTTCTCTATCTTCTGGCAAAAGGCGAGGGAGCTGGGTCAAGTTCTGGCCAACGCCGGCTTCTTCAAGGAGGCAGATGACATCTTCCTCTTCTACCACAGCGATGTAATTCCGATCCTGGAGGACCTGTTCTCATCCTGGGCCCAGGGGCCAGGTGTTCCCCCTCGAGGGCCCGGTTACTGGCCTAAGGAGGTGGAATGGCGCAAAGATGTGCTGAAAAAGTTGGAAGAATGGGCCCCGCCGCCGGGGCTGGGACCGGTGCCTGAGACCATCACCGAGCCATTCACCATTCAGCTCTGGGGCATTACTAAGGAGACCCTGGATACCTGGCTGGCCCCGATGCCCAAGGCTGAGGATGTAAATGAACTCAAGGGCTTCGCTGCATCCTCCGGCACCGCCGAAGGCCCGGCTCGGGTGGT
>JAUWZY010000059.1 GCA_030615045.1 Chloroflexota bacterium | reverse complement strand
CAGGCAGCATGATCAAAAGTTCACTCCCAGAGAGTGTAGCTAGGCCTGTCCCCGATGACATGCTGGGTATACCATTTCGGAGCAAAGTCCTCCACCGTAGGGTCCCACAACGCTCGCCGGTAAATTATGTTCTTCTGGTCGAAACGGGCAGCATCGCCCGAACCGATCTTACCTCTTGTACTGTCTATGTCTGCACCTCCTTACGAATCTCAGTCGATGATCTCTTTGGTGCTTGGCACCTCGCCTGTGATGCGGCCATCGATCTCGGTGGCATCATCTAAGGCTCGCCCCAATGCCTTAAATAGGGCCTCTGCCTTGTGATGGTCATCTTCCCCAGCGAGCAGCTTGGCGTGGAGATTGAGCCGAGCTTCAAGGGCAAAGGACTGCAAAAAGTGTTTGATCAGCCCCGTGGGGAGCTCGCCGATGTATTCCTTAGCGAAAGAGGCATCGACATTGGCATAGCCCCGGCCCCCGATGTCCATCGCAACCAGAGCCAGCACATCATCCATAGGGACAATGGCATGATCCATCCTGACGAGGCCTCGCCTCTCCCCCAGCGCTTCGCGCAAAGCCTTGCCCAGCGAGATGGCGACATCCTCCACAGTGTGATGCTCATTTACCGTGAGGTCCCCCTGGGCTTTGATTTTTATGTCAAATCTTCCATGCCGCGCCACCTGCTCCAGGAGATGGTCCAGCATCCCGATGCCGGTGCTTATCTCGGAGATGCCTTTGCCATCGACGTTGAGTACTATGGTAACCTTTGTCTCTTTGGTTTCACGCTTGACAGTTGCAATACGAGCCATTTCAACACCTTTAGAGCAGCACCGGTATTTTTCTGGAAATCATAACGGCGACGAAGGCAAACGACGCTGCTATCAGCCCGACAACTAAAGGGCTCCACCCCACATATGCCCCTATTATGGCACCGACGAAGCCACCAATACCTGCGGCCACCGCGCTCACAAGTGTCCTCATAATTCCCCCTTCATCGACTAATATCTCTCAGAGCCTCAATCAGAGCATCGGTGTGTTCTGGCTTGCCAACACTGATGCGGAGCATGTTTTTCAGAAATGGGGCATCGAAATATCTTACGAAGATGCCCTTTTTCCCCAACCCCTGCTTAATCTGCAACGCTTGACCATCGAGGACATGACACAAAATGAAGTTGGCCTGGGATGGATATGGCTCTATGAACCCCAGTTTGCCCAATTTCGAAAAAAGTCGCTCCCGCTCTGAGATAATGGCTTTTATCCTTTCTCTCAGGTAGTCAATATCTGCCAAAGACTCCTTGACCGCGACCTGCGCTGCTATGTTGACATTATATGGGGGCTTCATCTTATAGATAAGCTCGGCGATTTCCTTGGGGAATATCCCGTAGCCAATCCTGAGCCCGGCAAGACCAGCCCATTTGCTGAACGAGCGGAGGACGATGAGATTGGGGAACTGGAGCGCAAGAGGAGCAAGGGTTACCCCGCTGAATTCATAGTAAGCCTCATCGATTACGACTAATATCCCGGTGCCAAGCAATTTCAAAACGTCTTTCTCCGCTACGATGTTTCCTGTGGGGTTATTGGGCGAGGCTAAGAAGATAACCTTGGCTTGCTGGTCGATGGCCGATTTCATGGCCGAGACATCGATCTCATATTTGGCATTGCGAGGCACACTTATCACCACACCTCCACAAACTCCGGTGCTGAAGGGATACATGCCGAACGTGGGAGGACAGTTAATCACCTTGTCGCCGGGCTCAAGGCAAAGGCGCAAAACGAGGTCGATGAGCTCATCGCTGCCAGCGCCAACCACGATATGGTCTCGGCCGATGCCAACATATCCCTCCAGTGCCTCCCGAAGCTCACGATGCAGAGGATCGGGATAGATATGGTACAGGCGATAATCAGCCAAGGCACGGCTTACCCTGGGGGAGCAGCCATATGGGTTCTCGTTTCCGTCCAACTTTATCAGCTGCTCTACAGGGACTCCCACGCGCTGGCTTAGAACCTCCAAGGGCACAATGGGCTCATAGGGCTCAAGGTCGATGAAGTGGTGCCTAATCAGCCTCTGCAGCACCTTCAATCCTCTTTTTCCTCAGCAAGCTTCAGTCTCATCTCCACCGCTCGGGCATGGGCGGTGAGCCCCTCAGCTCGGGCGATGGCAGCCGCAGCAGGACCGAGGGCTTTCAAAGCTTCGCTATCCAAAGCAACTAGACTGCTGGCCTTGAGAAAATCGCCAAGCCCCAAGACGGAGAAAAAGCGAGCAGTGCCCCCTGTGGGCATGACATGGCTTGGTCCTGCTACATAGTCGCCCAAGACCTCTGGTGAATCCATTCCGACGAAGATGCCGCCGGCATGGTGGATCTTGCCAAGATAAGACCACGGATTTCGCACTATAAGGGATAGATGCTCCGGGGCATAGTAATTGGCAAGCTCGATGGCTTGCTCCATATCCTGAACAATAACTATTCCCCCTTTTTGCTTTAGCGACTCCCCGGCGATGTCACGGCGCTCTAACTGGGCAAGCTGGCGCTCGATTTCCTCTGCGACCTCCTTCGCCAGCTCAGATGAGGTGGTGATCAAAATGGCAGCAGCAGCTTCATCATGCTCAGCCTGGGCCAGAAGGTCTGCGGCTAAGAATTTGGCCTCCGCTGAGTCATCGGCCAGGAGCAGGGTCTCGGTAGGGCCGTGAAGCCCATCGATATCTACCATGCCAAAGACCTTCTTCTTGGCCAGGGTGACGAATATATTGCCCGGACCACAGATCTTGTCCACCTTGGGCACGGACTCAGTGCCCAAAGCCAGGGCGGCGATGGCTTGAGCCCCTCCCAATTTGAAGATTCGATCCACCTTGGCCAAGTCCGCAGCCACCAGTGTCGGTGGCGGAATGGAACCATCTCGCCCCGGTGGAGTGGTGAGGATGACTTCCCTGACACCGGCAACTTTGGCTGGGATGGCGGTCATGAGCACCGTTGAGGGATAGCATGCTGTGCCTCCAGGGACATAAAGGCCTGCTCTTTCTAAGGGATGCAGCAAGATTCCCAGCCCGTTTTCGAAATCGACCTGAGAATGGCGTCTCTGAGCCAGGTGGAATGAGTGCACCCGCTCAGCTGCCAGGGCAAGCGCCTGCACTAACTCGGCAGCAACCGCTTCATAGGCCTCAGTGACTTCCTCTTTGGAGACCTCAAGTCGAGTGAGCTCCACTCCGTCGATAGTCCGGCTGTAATCTAAAAGGGCGCTATCGCCCTTGATTTGCACTTCATGGATGATGCGCGCCACCGCCTCATCGGGGCTTAGCTCCTCGCCGAAGACCTCCTTTATCCTCTGCCTCACCGGAGGTGAGACCTCGGCGAGCTCAAGGGGTACACGCCGTAACAGAGTGGCCTTAGCAGCCTCTGGCTCTCGAATTATCCTCATCTTAGCCCCCTGCCCTGCGCAGGGCTTCGATAATATAGGCTATCCTTTCCCTCTTAACGGGGTCTATGGGCGGGGTTTTACTGCCGATCAAGCATGCCGATGACTGGAGCAGGGTATCGATGATCTTAAGATTATGCTTAGCCAGAGTCTCCCCGGTTTCTGTAACTTCGATCAAGACATCAGCATCCTCGGGCAGGAATGCTTCACTGGCTCCCCAAGTGGGGATCACCTGACAAGGGGCGAGGTGGTTATCCCGGGCATACTTGTCGGCGATATTGACGTACTCTGAGGCCAGGCGCAAGCCAGAAAGCTGCCCTGAGCTTATCAATCGTCTCAGCTCATCGGCGCCATCGGCGGCGAGATTCTCGCTTGCTACGGCAACGATCTGCACCTGGCCGAAGCCGAGGTCTAAGAGTTCTGTCACCGGACTCGACGGAAAGCGACAAAGGTGATCCCAAAGCCAATCCCTGCCGGTGATGGCTAAATCGAAGTTGCTATTGGCTACCTGAAATGGCATGTCCTGCGGCCTAATCACCTTGATAGCGACCCCATCAAGCTCAATCGATGGCCTTCGTGTGGGCAACGATGGCTGATAACCATGTACCTTAAGCCCAGCCTTCCCCAGGAGCTCTATGGTATGGGCTTGCTGATGCCCATCGGGCAAGGCTAAAGAAACCACATCATCCCCATAAATTGCCTCCCCCGGGCTTATTCCCGAGCTTGGCAAAGTGGGTTCCTCTTCAGCTTCGCTGTCCACGTTACAAAGCAGGGATAAAATCGGGCTCAGGTCTTTCTGCTCCAAGCTACTTTTATTGGCGATTAAGAAAGCACTTGCGGTCAGGATCGTAGTCAGCGGGGCCAATCCCTTATTGACAAGCCCTGCTATTGAGGTTTCCGGGATTATAGCTATGTCGGCGCTTTCCGGAGGATAGACCTCAGCTGCCCCCCAAACAGGGAAGACCTTGAACCTGCCCAGCCTGAGCCTCAGGGCAAGGGATTCCGCTAAGTTGGGGTATTCGCCCACCAGGCGCACAATGTCAGACTTTGCCTTCAACTCCTTTACTGAGGTCGCTGTGGCAAATTTGCTGGTGACGGCATATAGACTTCGCCTCCCGTAGTCCAGCTCCCGAACTTTGACCATAGCATCGCTGGGGTACTTGATAAGGAGCTCCTGAACCCATTCCAGCCCACAGATGCCCAAATCATAGTTCCCTACGGACACTTGGATGGCGACATCCCTTTCTTGAAATACCTTGACCAAAAGCTGGGGCAATCCCTCACAACCTGGGCGATAGGAGCGCGAGTCTTCGTGATAATCGCTGAGGCTAAAGCCCGCCCTGTTTAGCAGTGCTGCCGTGCTCTTTTGCAATCGCCCCTTGGGTAAGGCCAACTTTATCAACCGGCCTCCATGTGCCTCAAAATCAGGTCTAAAGACGCTTCGCTGAGCTTGCCTCCACTGATTTCGTCCCTCAGTTGGAAAACAAGTGCTTCGCCCTTTTTGCCCACCGAGATAATCTAACGAAATCCCCTCGGCTCCTGCCCCAGATCAAATTCGGCGATGTAACCCCTGTCCCGGAGCAAACTGGCGACGTCAAAGCATCCCTTTAACTCATCACCGCTGCCCGTTTCCGCCTTGACAAGAACCCTTTCAGCGCTGGTCGCCTCCAGCTTTATCAGGCTCATAAGCTCGTCGAGGTAAAGGGCGAAGCCAGAGGCAGGGATTTCCCCGCCGCCGATCAGAGGGATGAGTTCATCATATCTGCCCCCACCCCCCATCTTCCGTGCCGAATCATAAAATTGAAAGATAACACCGGTATAATATTCAAAGCCTCTGGCGGAGGCGAGATCGATCTGATAACTATAACCCATGGCGCTGAGCGCATCGGCAATTCGGGCCAAATCATCGATGGCAGGCATGATAGCGGGAAATGCCCCGAAAATCCCCTTTAGATTTTCCAGAAAGCCCTGGCTGCCCCCTTTTATTGCAAACAACAGATTTAGCGGCTTTTCCAGTTCGGGTGCTCTATCTTTTATCTCGCCCATTGTCTCAGCATCTTTGGCCAGGATTTTATCCATAAGCTCCGCCTGCTCTTCCGGGGTCAAATCCAAACTGCCGAGGAGCCCCTTGATCAGCCCGGCATGAGATAACCGCACCTCTACTGGCTCAATCCCAAGCTGTGTCAATATCTCCAGGGCTAATAATATCAACTCAGCATCTCCCTCAGGCCTGGCGCTGCCGATGAGCTCAGCCCCGCACTGCCAGCGCTCCCTGGTCTCCTCAAAGGCGAAGACGTTCTCCACGTAGAAAAGCCGGGCTATGGGACGGTGGGCGAGGCCTTCTATGTAAAGCCTGGCTGCAGGGATAGTGCCATCAGGCCTTAATACCACTCGCTCCCCACTCCAGCCATTCCAATCCAGAAAGGAGTAAACCCGGCCCAACATGCCTGGGGTCAGCGTCCCCGCCGAG
>JAUWZY010000022.1 GCA_030615045.1 Chloroflexota bacterium | reverse complement strand
GCTTATACCGGTTTACCCATCCGACCCAACGAAGTCAGAAGCCATTTGCTCCTTATATTGACACGGCTATAGACTGAGGCAGGAGTGAGGGTTGACCCCAGAGTCTAATGCCAGTATAATCCTCGTGGAAAGGGGGCAGGGTTTCGAGCCACCTTCCCATAATGTATTCAGAGTTGGTCAGCATCAGGATTGCTTCTAAGCTCTGACGAAGAAAACGATGAATAATTTGCCTGCCAAAATCGGAGCCAGGCTCTCGACAAGGGCGAGATATGGCTTAATATTACTCGCAATCTTTGCCATCGCCTTGTCGATACGAACATGGCTACCCTATGACGGCGTTTTCCTCGGCGATTGGATCCGATTCGGGGGAAATGACCCTTGGTATCACCTGCGGTTGGTGGAGAACCTGGTGCAACACTTCCCCGACAGGATCGCCTTCGACCCCTTTACCTTATATCCCTACGGACAGAATGTGCCTTTTGCCCCTTTCTATGATTGGCTTATTGGATTTGTAGCTTGGATTGTTGGCTTGGGACACCCCAGTCAACATACTGTAGAAACAGTGACCGCCTATTTCCCCGCTGTTTTAGGAGCGCTGGTTACTGTACCGGTGTACTTTATTGGCAAAGGGCTTTTTAACAGGAAGGTTGGATTGCTCGCCGCCGCTTTGATCGCCGTTCTGCCCGGTGAATTTCTATATCGTTCCCTGTTAGGATTTAGCGATCACCATGCTGCTGAGGTTCTCTTCAGTACGATAGCAATCCTGTTCTTTATAATAGCGCTCAAAAAAGCAAAGGAAGGAGCGATATCCTTTGAGCATATCTGGAGCAGGGATTGGAGAAATATCAGGAAGCCCTTACTCTACGCCGTATTAACTGGCATAGCCCTGGGGATTTATCTCCTTTCCTGGGCAGGCGGGCTGTTTCTGGTATTGATAATATTCGCATTCATGATCCTTCAATACATCATCGATTATCTAAGAGGTAAATCCACTGACTATCTCTGCATTATCGGGGTGCCGATATTTCTTGTTGCTTTGATAATCCTCGTCCCATTCTTGAATCAACTTGTCTATCAGGACCTCTTAATCGGGGCGTTAGTTATCGCCATGTTGACGCCCCCGCTGCTAAGTGGCGTTTGCTGGCTGATGGATTACAGAGATATAAAGCGAGCTTATTATCCCTTGGTGTTGGCAGGTCTCGGTTTAGTCGCCGTCCTGGCTTTCTATGTCATCGATCCTTCCCTCCTCAGCTCCATGTGGGGGAAATTCAGCCTGTTTACACCAGGCGCAAGAGCAGAAACCATTGCCGAGGTGCGAGGCCTATTGTCTTTGGGCGTTGGCTTCTGGGATAGGTTTACCACCAGCTTCATCATGGCCCTAGTGGCGATGGCTCTGATAACTTACACCACGATCAGGGAGAGAAGCCCGGAGAAGGTATTTCTCCTGGTCTGGACCCTGGTGATGTTCATAGCCATCATAGGGCAGGTGCGGTTCACCTATTACTTTGCCGTCAATGCCGCCCTGCTCAGCGGCTACCTGTGCTGGAAGATCCCGGGCTGGGTTTCGGCAATCCTGAGCTGGATTGGCTTCAGGGAGCCGCGGATGGAAAGGAGGAGAAGACCGAGGGCCAGGGAAAGGAGGCTGGAGCCAGGGAGTGAGTCAAGGACGAATCCAGGGAGTGAGTCAAGGATGGGGTGGAGAGGGTTTCGCGCCAGATTCCTGAGGCCGAAGTATGTCTCCCCTGCCTTGTCTATAATAATCGTGTTTTTCCTGGCCTTTTACCCCAATACCGGATTTTACCCCTTTTACCGCGGTATCGGACAGACCATGGAATATGCGGAGCATCCTGGAGGCCCTGGTTACGATTGGCATGATTCACTGGTTTGGATGAGAGATAATACCCCAGACCCCTTCGAGGACCCCGATTTCTATTATCAACTGTATGAACGCCCGCCATCAGGGGAGTATTATCCCTATCCGGAATCGGCTTACGGTGTGATGAGCTGGTGGGACTACGGTCACTGGATTACCGCCATCGCCCACCGCATACCGAACTCAAATCCGTTTCAGGCTGGCGCTGTGAGTGCCGGTCTGTTTTTCACCTCTCAAAATGAGACCGAGGCAAACGAGATGCTCGATAAGCTGGGCTCTAAGTATATAATCATTGACTATGAGATGGCGGTGGGGAAATTCTACGCCATGGTGACCTTTGCCGACAAACCCCCGTTTTTCGAGACATACTATGATAACAAAACACTGCAGCCTATACTGTACTATTACCCCGAGTATTATCACTCTATGTGCTCCAGGTTGTACAATTTTGGCGGCGAGGCGGTGGGTTCGGACCAGGGCCAAGCTTGGGTCATTTCATATGAGGACAGGGAGATCACAGATCCTGAGACGGGGGATAGATATGTGATCAAGGTGGTGACAAGCGAGGTTCTATACACGGGACTGCCCACATATGAAGAGGCCAAAGCATTTGAAAAAGCGAACCCGGGTAAGAGGATAGTGGGTACATCTCGCTGGGTCAGCTGCGTAAGCATTGAGGCACTGAAGCAATATGAGCTGATCTACAAATCCTATTCAACCGTGGTAAGCTGGGCAGATGGGAGGACGATCTCCTATGTGGAGATATTCGAATATGTGCCCTAAAAGTCGTCCCATTTAAGGCTGGCCAGATAATCCCTGAACTCGTCTCCGATATCGGCGCGGCGCAAAGCGATGGCCACCGCTGCCTTGAGCAGGTCGAAGGGGGTTCCGACATCATATCTTGTCCCCTCAAACTCATAGGCATAGACTGGCTGTTGCCCAAGAAGCAGTGCCAAGCCATCGGTAAGTTCAATCTCTCCCTTCCTCCCCGGTGGGGTGAGCTTTAACGCTGCGAAGATCTCTGGCCTCAGAATATAGCGGCCGATTACACCCAAGTTCGATGGAGCTTCATCCGGCTCCGGCTTCTCCACCAGACTTAGCACTTCAAACACCCTGTCCTCTATTTGCCTGGGCTCAATGATGCCATGTTTCTTGATCTCATCTCTGGCTACTCGCTGCACCGCGATCACGCTGGACTGATAACGGTCATAAACCTGCAGCATTTGACTTATAACCGGCACCTGAGCCTCAAAGACGTTATCGGGAAGGAGGACAGCGAAGGGCTCGTCTCCAATAAGCTCCTCGGCGATCAAGACGGCGTGCCCCAACCCCAGCTGTTCCTTCTGCCGGATATAGCAGATATTGACCAGCTCGGAGATGCCGCGAATCTCCCTTAGAAGCCGCTCATCACCTCTAAGCTCCAAAGCATGCTCCAATTCGAAGGAGCGGTCAAAGTGGTCTTCGATGGCTCGCTTTCCCAGCGCGGTCACGATGATAACCTGCTCGATACCGGAGGCAACAGCCTCCTCTACGGCATACTGAATCATGGGCTTATCGAGCAGGGGCAGCATCTCCTTAGGCTGGGCCTTGGTCGCAGGCAAAAACCTGGTGCCCCAGCCGGCAGCGGTAACCACTGCCTTTCTAATCTTCGTCATCATTCAAATTCCAGTGCATAGTTGGGCGCAAGTCCCCAATCGCTCAGCGGCCAGACAGAAAGCCAAGCCTTGCCTATGATGTCCCCTTCCGGTACCGTCCAGCCATTGCGGGAATCGCTGCTGTTGCTGCGGTTATCGCCGAGGACGAAGTAATGCCCCGGGGGGACATTCACCGGACCATAATCTCTGCTATCTTCGATGATGGAATCTGGTTCCAGTAGTAGCTTGCCATCTATATAGACCTTGCCCTTCTCTATCTTTACTGTCTCCCCAGGGAGGCCGATGACCCTTTTGACAAAGACGCGGTCAGGGTCTTGAGGCGAGTGGAAGACAATGATATCCCCTCTTTGCGGGCTGCCAAACCAGTAGGCGGCCTTGTTAATAAGGATAACTTGTCCACCCTGTAACCCCGGTTCCATACTGATACCTTCGACCACAAAGCTCTGGAACGAAGCCTGGAGCCAGATAAAGAGGAACAGAACGATAACAATGGGCGCTATAATCCGCCAAATTATGGACTTCGTGTGTTGATCGGCTAAGTCAAGCATTGACAAAGTAAAGCAAAATATAGTATAAATAAGAGCACGTTCAGTAGTCAAGTTTGGCCTGGATAGCCTTGGCGAGCAGGGCGAGGATTTAGTTTATGGACAAGATGATTTACGCCATCGTGGAAACCGGGGGCAAGCAGTATAAGGTGTCTCCGGGGCAAATCATCGAGGTGGAGCAGCTCCCTGAAGAGGAGGGCAGCATTGTCGAGCTTGATCGAGTGCTTTTGGTTGCCGATGGAGATAAATTCCATATCGGGAGACCTGTTGTTGGTGCCAAGGTCAAGGCCACTGTTCTCGGTCAAGGGAAAGGCGAAAAGGTCACAGTGTTCAAATATAAGCCCAAGGTGTGTTATCGCAGGAAGAAGGGACACCGCCAGCCTTATACCAAGCTTGTTATCGACGAAATAGCAGTTGGATGAGGGGGGTGAGAGATGACTTAGTGGTGAGGAGCAAAGAGATGGTTTCAGAAAAAATAACAAGGAGGGGAAATGGCAGTCTATTATGGTCAGCACCAATTGGGCTTCGACGTCAAGGAGGCGCTGCAAACCTACGGGGTGTTGATTGGCGATCGCGTTCACGGCTCTCCGGCCTGGCCACCGCTGTTCAACGTGGTCTGGGTTCAATATTTATCCAGTGCCTTTCAACAGGCCGCGGAGAATCTATCCCTACCTGGAACTAAGGGCTGGGACTCGAGGATGGTCGGTGGTTGGGTCTATATCGCCGTCATCGAGCCCAAACCGGAGGAGATCCCGGCGCGAGAAAAGCTGTTCCGGGAACGGATCAGGCCACTCATCGACGACCCCTGGGGGGAGTGGGCTAAATCCAGAGATGAGGTACTGGCGCTCTACAAGCCATTCATGGAGGTCGATATCGAGAAGGTGAGCGATGTTGAGCTTTATGAGCTTTTCTTTGACACCTGGGATTGCCTGCGCAAGTGGATGCAGATTCACTTCCGCTACGATTACGGTCTTCATGAGATATATCACCTGTTTGAGGTCCTCGGTGAGGAGGTCACCGGGCTCAAGCCCGAGGATCCCCTATTTGCCAAACTCATGGCTGGCTTCGACAACGTGCTATTTAAGGTCGATCAAGAGATCTGGCGCCTCAGCACCAGGGCTCAGGAGCTCGGGGTTGGTGACCTGTTCCTCACCATACCGGAGGACGAAGAGGTGGTGTCCCAGCTCAAGTTGAGCGATGCGGGAAGGAAATGGCTTGCCGAGTGGAATGAATTCGTGAGCGTTCACGGCTGGAGACGTGCCCGGGTCTGGGACTGGGTCTCTCCCACCTGGATTGAGAAGCCGAGCCTGGGCTTTCCCGAGGTGAGGAAGTATGTGGCCGGAGGAGGGGCTTTTGCCCCCGCTGCGGTACGGGAACGTTTGGCTAAGGAGCGGGAGGAGGTGGAGAAGGAGGTCATGGCCAAGGTCCCGGCAGCGCAAAAGGAGTGGTTTGAGAAGCTGCTGCGGGCGTCGCAGATGTCCGGCTCGTGGACCGAGGAGCATAACTATTACCTGGACTTGATGGGTCATGCGGTATACACCAAGGTGATCAGGGAGCTGGGCAAGCGCTTTGCCAAGGATGGGGTCACCGCTCACCCGGACGACATCCATATGCTGATGCCGTGGGAGATTCAGTCGGCACTGATAGTCAGGGAAAGGTATGACGTGCATTCTCTGGTAAAGGAACGTCGAGCGGAGTATGAGAAGTACTTGGCAAATGAGCCGGATCCAATCTTTGGGTCGATGGAGAAATTCGGTGAGGTGGCGATAAGGGATGCCGTGATCCGCACCGTGGCTGCGCCACCTTCGGTTAGGCCCGAGCTCAAGGCTGACCTCTATGGCGCTGGCTCAGCGCCGGGGGTGGTGGAAGGGATCGCCCGCGTCGTCATGGGCGAAGAGGGGCTCAAGGAGCTTCAGCCTGGGGAGATCTTGGTCACCCCGATTACAACCGCTGGCTGGACCTACGTTTTCAGCATCGCCAGTGCTGTGGTCACCGATATGGGGGGCATTTTGACCCATGCCGTAATCGTGGGTCGCGAGGCTGGCATCCCCGCCGTGGCCGGCTGCATGGAGGCGACCAAGAAGATCAAGACCGGGGATCGGATCAGGGTCGATGGCGATTTGAACGCGGTTTATATCCTGGGGAAGTGAGCCGATAAGTTAAGGGGTGAGTTTTAATGGCACATAAGAAGGCAGGAGGCAGTTCCCGGCTGGGGCGTGACAGCATCGCCAAAAGGCTGGGGGTTAAGCGATACGGGGGTCAGTCCGTTCGCGCAGGGAATATCTTGGTCCGCCAGCGGGGGACCAAGATCCACCCTGGGGAGAACGTCGGCTTGGGCCGAGACCATACCCTGTTCGCCCTTATCGATGGTCATGTCAAGTTCGGGCCGGCGAAGAAGAACAGGAAGAAAGTAAGCGTCTACGGTGAAGGAAAAGATTCATCCTAAATATTACCCTGAGGCGAAGGTTACCTGCTCCTGTGGCAATACCTTCACCGTCGGCTCCACCCAGCCGGCGCTGAAGGTGGAGCTCTGTAGCAAATGTCATCCCTTTTTCACTGGGAAGCAGCGCATCTTGGACACAGCGGGGCAGGTAGAACGCTTCAAGAGGCGATTCAAGATCAAAGATTAGCCTCGGCAGGGATGTTCTGCCCTAAATGCGGTAAAGAGCTTCCGCAGGGTGTTATCTTCTGCCCCAGCTGTGGTGAACAAGTCACGAGGCCAGCTTCAGTTTATATCATAGCCTGTTTGGGGGATTCACGCACTTAGCATTGTCGCATTACCTGTCCTCCGGATTGCTGTAATCGTCTTAGTTGTTACTGGCTGGAGCAAGCTGAGATAGAGGTGAGGGTTGGCTGCCAAGTTTCATTATGGTGGTCAGGCGCTAATTGAAGGGGTGATGATGCGGGGGCGCAAGCATATCGCGGTTTCCCTTCGCGCCCCCGATGGCGGCATCGTAACCTTCACCGAGCCCGTAGGCGCTATCTATCGCGGCCGTCTCAGGAGGATGCCCTTTGTCCGCGGCATCCTTGTGCTTTGGGAGTCCTTGATTTTGGGTGTGCGCACCCTGTTTTATTCCGCTGAAGTCGCCTCAAGTAGAGAAACTGAAAGGCTCAATCCCGCTTGGCTCTGGTTTTCCCTCGCCCTTGGCGTTATCCTGGCTTTGGGGCTGTTCCTGGTGCTGCCATTGCTTGTCGTCTGGGCTCTTGACCCCTTCATAAGCTCATCTATTGTCAGCAATACGGTGGATGGGGTGGTTCGCCTCGCCATTTTCATCGCCTACCTCTGGGTTATCGCCTTCATTCCCGATGTGCGGCGGCTATTCGCCTACCATGGTGCTGAACATAAAACCGTCAATGCCTATGAGCAAGGGGCTGCTCTCGAGGTGGACCAAGTTCGTGGATACAGCACAGCTCATGCTCGCTGCGGTACCGCCTTCATCCTCATTGTCTTTGTCTTAGCTATTGTTGTCTTTGCCTTCCTGGGGCGACCGCCACTGTGGCTGCGCTTGCTGGAGCGGATTGCCCTTTTCCCCGTCATCGCCGCCTTTAGCTATGAGATGATGCGCCTCAGCGCCGGGCACGTCAAAAATATCGCCGTCCGAACTCTGCTCACCCCCTGTTTCCTGCTGCAAGCGCTGACCACACGCCAGCCCGATGATGGTCAGTTAGAGGTAGCTATATCGGCGCTTAAGGGGGTTCTGGATGCTGACGCTGAGTGAGCTCACGGAAGAAGCAGGACATGTTTCCCGTGTGGCACACCGGTACCGCCGGGTTCACCTGGAGCAATAGGGCGTCTTCATCGCAGTCGATGAAGATGGAGCGCACGTAGAGGCGACTTCCCGAGGTTGCCCCCTTGTGCCACAGTTCCTGCCGACTTCGGCTATAGAACCAGACCTCGCCGGAGGAAAGCGTCCGCTCAAACGCCTCTTTATCCATGAACCCCAGCATGAGCACCTGGCCGTTCTCGGCATCCTGGATGATGGCCGGGATCAGTCCCTTTTCGTCGAACCTGGGTTCTATCACAGCCTTAGCGCAATCCCCTTTCTGCAAGATAGAGCTTTGCCTGGCGAATCGAGCGAATTTAGCGAATTTCCCTTAACGCCTGTTTTAAATCGACATCTCCAGTATAAAGCGCCCTGCCCACGATTGCACCTTCAGCTCCGCTCTGGGCCAGCCTCTTTAACTGGGCGATATTTGAAATCCCACCCGACGCGATGATGGGGAGGCTGGTTTGGGCAACGAGATTGGCGATGGCGTCGAAGTTGGGCTCGGTCAGGGTGCCATCTCGGCTGATGTCGGTATAGATAAAGCGCCTGGCCCCCAAATCGGCCATCCTGTTTACCAGCTGCTCCGCGGTTGTGCTCGAGCCCTGGCGCCAGCCATGGCTTTTCACATAGCCATCTTCGGCATCGATGGCGATGACGATGCTCTCGCCGAATCGACGGCAAGCCTCGGTTACCAGTTCCCTGTCTTCTATTGCCGCCGTGCCCAGAATCACCCGGCTTGCGCCCAGGCTGAGCAGTTTGTATATTGTCTCAAGCTGTCTGATGCCACCACCAATCTGGACCTGGAATGTGACCGCCTTCAGTATCTCCTTAATGGCGGCTTCATTACATAACCTGCCCTCAGCGGCGCCATCGAGGTCGATGAGGTGCAATCGCTTTGCCCCTTGAGCCTGCCAGCGCAGGGCAATAGCCACCGGCTCATGGGAGAACACCGTCTCCTTGTCATAATCCCCTTGATAGAGGCGAACGCATTTTCCCTGCCGCAGGTCTAAAGCCGGAATTATCTCCATCTCCGTTTCAAATGTTTGGTCATCGAGCCAGGCAAAACTCAGAGCTTACTCGAAAGAACCCGCTCCAAGATGGCGATAGCTTCATCGATGTCTTTCTCCTCGATAATGAGCGGGGGCATGAAGCGCAGGGCATTGGGCTTGACTGCATTGAGCAAAAGCCCTTGCTCAAGGCAAGCCAGCGCTAACTCATCAGCGATGTCACGGTCGAATTCTAAAGCGATCAAAAGCCCGCGCCCGCGCACATCGACGATGTGGTCGAATCTCGATTTTACTCCTTCGAGCTTATCTATTAGATAGTCCCCGATACGCTTTGCATTTCCGGCCACATCATTTCCCAGAAGAAACTTCATGCTGGCATATCCCACAGCACAAGCCAGGGGATTGCCGCCGAGGGTGGAACCGTGGTCGCCGGGAGCGAAAACAGAGGTCTTCTCTTTAGCCAGAATAGCCCCTATGGGCATCCCTCCCCCCAGCCCCTTAGCCAAGGTCATGATGTCGGGCTCGACGCCAAACAGCTGGTAGCCAAAGAGGATCCCCGTGCGTCCCAGCCCAGTCTGGATCTCATCCAGGATGAGAAGCAGCCCCTTTTCGTCACACCAGGCTCGCACCTGCTTGAAGTAATCCTCGCTGGGGATATTAACTCCGCCCTCGCCCTGTATTGGCTCCAGCATCACGGCACAAGTCTTGCTGGTTGTAGCCCGTTTTATGGCCTCGATGTCATCATACTCGACATTGACAAAGCCACTGGGGAGTGGGGTATAGGGCTCCTGAAATCGTTGCTGCCCGGTGGCGGCCACCATAGCTAGAGTACGCCCGTGGAAGGAATCTACGGTGGTGATTAGCTCATAGGCGCCATTCAAGTAGAGCTTGGCGTATTTGCGGGCCAGCTTCACTGCCCCCTCATTAGCCTCGGCACCGCTGTTGCAGAAGAAAACCTTGTCCAGGCAGCTGTTTTGCACCAGAAGCTCGGCGAGTTGTATCTGGGGCACGGTGTAGAAGAGATTTGAGGTGTGGACAAGGGTCTCCGCTTGTTCCCTCAACGCAGCGACCACTACAGGATGGGAATGGCCTAAGAGGTTCACCGCGATGCCGGCGATGAAGTCCAGATACTCCTTACCCCGGTCATCCCAGACCCTTACCCCGTTTCCGCGGACCAGCGTCACTGGCAGCCGCTTGAATGTAGCCATAAGGTATTTTCTCTCCCGCTCTTGGTAATCGCTCATTGGATCTTAGTCCCCGGTGCCTGGTCTTCGATAGCGGCAAGCAGAACATGTGGCGAGCGTCCATCGGTGATCTGGGCTGAGGAGCCGATTTCCAGGGCTCGCAGGCAGGCCTCTACCTTTGGGATCATGCCCCCGGAGATGACCCCGGAGGCTAAAAGGGCTCTTGCTTTTGCTGCGGATAGCTTGGGCAGGAGCTTGCCCGAATTATCGCACACGCCGGCGACATCGGTGAGGAAGATGAGCCTTTCTGCCTTTAGCGCCAGCGCCAGCTCGCCGGCGGTGACATCAGCATTGATGTTGAGCAGCATAACTGGGTCATCATCCTCAGCGGGCAGCTTCAGCCCCACGGGGGCGATGACAGGGATATATCCGGCGTCCAGGATGGCCTGGACCGGCTCGATGTTGACCTTTGTCACCTGCCCCGTATAGTCCATGTCGCGGCTTTCGATCCTGCCCTGGATCAGTCCGCCATCGACGCCGCTCATGCCGATGGCTTTGCCCCCCAGTGAGTTGATGGCAGCTACAAGCTCCTTATTGACCAAGCCGGTGAGCACGGCAATGACTACATCAAGGGTTTTCTTATCGGTGACCCGCAAGCCGCGGACGAAGCTGGTTGAAATTCCCAATTTGCCCAGCCACTCAGTGATTCTGTTGCCGCCGCCATGAACCACCACAGG
>JAUWZY010000085.1 GCA_030615045.1 Chloroflexota bacterium | reverse complement strand
GGAGTTTTTTGACTATCTCGATAAGCACCCCGAATACCAACAAGTAGACTTAGGTGCCTTCCTAGATAGAGCTACTAAATAGCACAATGCTCGCCGTATCCAACTCTACAGCGCTAATTCATGTGTCCCGAGTCACCTTCTTAACTTGGTTTTTTCGGCTCTTTGATAGGCTTGTCATATCTAAAGAGGTCTACAACGAGGTTGTCATTGCGGGTGCAGGTATGCCAGGATCAAAAGACGTAAAAGAGGCTGTTGAACAGAACCAAATTGAAGTGGAAGCGGTTAGCGATTCGAGCGTCCCGAACACTTTGAGAAATTCTTATGGTTTGGATGCGGGTGAGGCAGAAGTGATCGCGTTGGCACTGGAATTGGGAGCTGGCATAGCGATAATCGATGAAGAAAAAGCGTGGCTGGTAGCAAAGCAGTTCAAAGATTGTTTCACTACATGGGCGTTGCCATTTGTACTCGATGAGGCTGAACAAAAGGGCTTTGTAAATTCAGCGGTTGATGCACTACGCGAGTTAAGGGTGAGGGGGAAGTATAACCCCGCTAGGCTGCCCTTCAAGTGTTGGTGTAAGAAGCATGGTTGGAATTAGCGCAGATAGCCAAGCCTCTCGTCCACAGGGAGCGGGAGGTTCTTGATTTAACAGGAGACCGGAGTGAGCCAACAGGGTGGGAAAAATTTGGAGACGATGCGGCACTCAGCAGCCCATATCATGGCCGAGGCGGTGCAGTCCCTTTTCCCCGAGGTCAAATTCGGCATCGGGCCTGCCATCGAGGATGGCTTCTATTATGACTTCGATCTCCCTCGCCCTTTATCCCCCGGTGACCTTCCCGCCATCGAGGCTGAGATGAGGGAGACCATCGCCCAAGATCTGCCGTTTGTTTGCCAGGAGGTAGATAAGGAGACGGCACGAAGGCTGTTCAGCTCTCAGCCCTATAAACTTGAGCTCATCGATGAACTGACTGATAAGGAGGTCACGATATATCGCCAGGGCGCATTTTCCGATCTCTGCCGCGGCCCTCATGTGGCATCAACAGGGGAGGTCAAGGCATTTAAGCTCCTTAACATCGCCGGCGCCTATTGGCGTGGTGACGAGCGCCGTCCCATGTTGCAACGAATCTACGGCACTGCCTTCGAAACCGAGGATGATTTGACCAGTTATTTGGCCGGGCTTGAGGAAGCGGCAAGGCGAGACCACAGGAGATTGGGCAAAGAGCTCGATCTATTTAGTATCCACGAGGAAGCTGGCAGTGGGCTTATCTTCTGGCACCCCAAAGGGGCTTCGATCCGCAACATCATCGAGGAGTTTTGGAAGGCAGAGCACATCAAGCGAGGTTATGAACTGGTATATACCCCGCACATCGCCAAGAGCGACCTCTGGGAACGGAGCGGGCACTGGGAATTTTACCAGGAGAGCATGTATCCCGCTATGGACATCGAGGGCCAGGGCTATCTGCTCAGGCCCATGAATTGCCCCGGGCACATCCTGATGTATAAGAGCAAGCTCCGCAGTTATCGCGAGCTGCCGCTTCGATGGGCTGAACTGGGCACTGTTTATCGCTGGGAGCGCTCCGGAGTGCTCCACGGTCTGACCAGGGTTCGAGGCTTCACTCAAGACGATGCCCATATCTTCTGTCGCCTTGACCAGTTAGAGAACGAAGTAATTGGAGTGCTGGAATTGGCTCGCTTCATGCTGAAAACCTTCGGCTTTGTTGAATATCAGATATTGCTCTCCACCCAGCCCGAGAAATATGCCGGGACGATCGAGGTTTGGCAGCAAGCCATTGAAACATTAAGCAGCGCCTTAACTCACCTCGAGCTGCCTTACGCCATAAATCCAGGCGAGGGTGTATTTTACGGCCCCAAGATCGATATCCTGCTCAAAGACGCCTTAGGTCGGAGCTGGCAGGGGCCCACCATCCAGGTCGATTTCAATCTCCCGGAGCGATTTGAGCTCAACTATATCGGCCGGGACGGGCGTGAGCATCGGGTGGCCATGATCCATCGCACTGTTTTAGGGAGCATGGAACGCTTCCTCGGCTGCCTCATTGAGCATTATGCAGGGGCATTCCCGGTCTGGCTGGCACCGGTTCAGGTGGTGATCATCACAATTGCTGACCGCCACTTGGAGTATGCCAGGAATGTAGAAAGCGAACTCGATTCTCAAGGATTGCGAGTTCATCTCGACGAGCGCAGCGAGAGGATGAATCTGAAGATTCGTGATGCTCAACTTGAGAAGATCCCTTACATGCTCATGGTCGGCGATAAGGAGGTAAAGAGCGACACAGTGACCGTTCGCCTGCGAAGTGGGGAAAACATCAAGGCCCAATCATTAGCATCATTTATAGCCCAGGTCAAGGATGCTATACAATCCAAAAGGCCACTTTGACTTGTGCTAAAGGTTATGTTATAAAGTTAAGTGGGAGTTGGGGAGGATAGGGAAAGAATATCGCATTAATCAAAGGATCAGGGCGAAAGAAGTTCGACTGATCGGGGAGTCAGGGGAGCAACTGGGTGTAATGCCCTTAGCCCAGGCTCTTCAACTGGGTAACGAGCGCGATTTGGATTTAGTCGAAGTAGCACCAAATGTAAACCCTCCTGTTTGCCGGCTGCTCGATTACGGGAAGTTCCGCTATGAGCAGGCGAAGAAAGAGCGCCAAGCTCATAAGCACCAGAGGGTCGTCGAGGTGAGTCAGATCCGATTGCGCCCAGGGACCGATGTCCACGATGTGGAGTCCAAAGTCAGACTGGCGAAGAAGCTCTTGGAAAAGGGCAACAAGGTCAAGATTTTGGTCATCTTCAGAGGTCGCCAGATCGTCCATCCCGAGCTGGGCAGAGAGCTGTTGGAAAGGGTTGCCAAGTCACTGGAGGGAACAGCCAAGGTGGAAAGACCACTGCTGCTTGAGGGGCGCAACATGAGCCTGATCCTGGCACCGGCGGCCAAAAAACTCAGAGAGGCAGAGGCAAAGTAGATGCCTAAGCTTAAGACTCACAAGGGGCTTAGAAAGCGGCTGCATATAACCGGCAGTGGCAAGATAATGCGGGCCAAGGCGGGCAAGAGCCATCTGAGGCGCAACCGGCCAAAGCGAACAAAGCGACTTTATGCCGACACCATCTCGTTGCATCCCTCAGATCGGTCTCGAATAAAAAGCCTTTTGCCCAAAGTGCTGAAGTAGAAGGGAATCATGCCCAGAGTAAAAAGAGGGGTAACTGCTCGCCGTCGCCATAAGAAAGTGCTCAAGCTGACCAAAGGTCATCGGGGCACAAAATATTCCCTTTATCGCCGCGCTCATGAATCCATGCTCAAGTCGTTGAGCTATTCCTATCGCCACCGCAGGGAGCGCAGAAGAGACCTGAGGCAACTCTGGATTACGCGCATCAATGCCGCAGCCAGACTGGGCGGACTTTCCTATAGCAGGTTTATCGCTGGGTTGAACAGGGCTGGCATCGCCATCAACCGCAAGATGCTCTCCGAGCTGGCGGTTAAAGACCCCGCCGCCTTCTCTCAGCTTGTGGAATTGGCCAAAGAAGCCTGAATTACACAGAATAGGATTCAAGCTCCATACTCATGATAATAATGCTATCCTCATAGGACACGGATTTGACCCAGCCCTTCACCTGGTCTGCATACCATGCCTTGTAGACAACGTTGCCGCCC
>JAUWZY010000088.1 GCA_030615045.1 Chloroflexota bacterium | reverse complement strand
GGTCAACGACCCCAAGCTGCTCCATTTTTCCTATAGACGCTACTTGGAGAACAGCCTGCGCCGGTCTTTTGACCTCTCGGGCACCCCCATCCGCCTCGTCTTCAAGGCAAAGGGAGAGCAATGACCCAAGTTGCCATCTTTGCCGCCATCATCGTCGGTGGCTATCTTCTGGGCTCAGTGCCCTTCGGATTGCTGCTGGGCAAACTCTACGGGGTCGACGTTAGGAAATATGGCAGTGGCAAGCCCGGGGCTACCAACGTATTTCGAGTGTTGGGCGCCAAGGCTGGGGTCCCCGCTTTCATCGCTGACGTGGCCAAGGGAGCGATCCCGGTCATCGCTGCCAGGTTCGTCTTAGGCCCTGGCGGCGAGGTAGCTGCTGCCTTGGCTGTTACTGTGGGTCACAACTGGCCAATTTATCTCAAGTTCCGAGGCGGGCGGGGTGTGGCGCCCGCCTTGGGCGGGCTTGCCGCTATGTCTTGGCCGGTGTCACTTTTGGCCCCTTTTTGCTTGGCTGTGTTCGCAATTGTAGTTGCCTTCTCTCGCTATGTCTCCTTGGGCTCGATGTCGGCAGCGCTGAGTGTATTGGTGATGATGATCCCTCTGGTGGCTTTGAATCGGATAGAGCTTATTTACCTTACCTATGGAGTGCTCGCCTCTGGCTTGATCGTGTTCCAGCATCGAGATAACATCGCCAGGCTTATCGCCGGCACCGAGCGCAAGCTGGGTGAGCGGGGGGAGAGGAGGAGATGAAGATCGCCATTATTGGAACTACGACTTGGGGCACCACCCTGGCGGCGATGCTCAGCCGCCAGGGACGGAGGGCGATGCTCTGGGCTCAGAGCGAGGACGAGTCCAGGAAGCTGAACCGAGATAGGGAAAGCCCCCGTCTCCCCGGCATCCCTTTGCCTCAAGGGCTTGAGGTCACCGCTTCCTTGGAGAGGGCGCTGGATGGGGTCGGGCTTATCATTTTAGCTGTGCCCTCGCAGATGATGCGACAGAATATCTGCCGAATTAAAGGATATCTGGGAAAATCAATGTTCATCCTGAGCGCGTCCAAGGGGCTCGAGGTTGAGACGACAAAGCGGATGTCCCAGGTCATGGCGGAAGAGCTGGCGCCTGAGCTTGCCGCTAACATCTGCGTGCTCTCTGGACCTAATCTGTCTCGGGAGATCGCTTGTGGTCTGCCGGCGACCACGGTAGTCGCTGCCCAAGACCACGAGGTAGCCAAGAGGGTTCAGGAGATAATAGCCTCACCTATGTTGCGGGTCTATACCCAGACCGATGTCATCGGCGTCGAGTTGGGCGGGACGCTGAAGAACATCATCGCCCTCGCCGCCGGGATGAGCGATGGCCTCGGCTTTGGCGATAACGCCAAGGCCTCCCTGGTGACCAGAGGTCTTGCTGAGATCACCAGGTTTGGCGTTGCTTGCGGAGCCAATGCCCATACTTTCTTTGGCCTTGCCGGGTTGGGCGACTTAATAGCCACCTGCGCCAGCCCATTAAGCCGAAATCGCTTAGTCGGTCAGGAGCTGGCCAAGGGACGCCCTCTGGCTGAGGTGCTATCTTCGCTGAGGGGCACAGCTGAGGGCATAAATACCACCGTTGCCACGAGGAAGATGGCTCAAGAGCTGGGGGTCGAGATGCCGATCACGGAGCAAGTGTATCAGGTGCTATTTGAAGGGCTTGAGATCGCAAAGGCAGTGCCAGCGCTAATGGAGCGCGAGCTCAAGCACGAGCTCTCCGGGCTTGAGCTGTAGTTCTTAGCGGAATTCCTTTCTCGAGAGCACGAGCAGTATAATCGCCGGTATCCCTAATAATAGACCTCCCGATACTACGGCGCAGAGCCCGCCTATAATGGCCCACCAGAATCTCTCCCGCCTCAGGGCATAGCGACCCCCTTGTATGGCTATCAGGCCAAGAGCGATCGACACTACAAGCCATAGTATTGCGTTCAAGCTGCCCACAGCGCTCCATTCGGTAGCCATACCTATGACCACCCAGAGTATGCCCATGATTCCGCCAGCGATGCACAAAACCGCACCAATTGTGAGCTTGCTGCTTCTACGTTCCATAGCTGCTGCCTTTCACATACTCCCCTCTCTTAAACCTCTCTGCCGTCTGATATGTGTTCCGCTCCATATCTCGGCTGTAGATCACTCTTTGGAGCCCAGGGCTCCGGTGAGAGCCAATATGCCGCCGACCAGGGCTCCGATGAGAGCCAATATGCCGCCGACCAGGGTCAGGGACAAACCGTATCCATAGCTAGAGCAAGCTGGAAGGTGCCATATCGATGTCCACCCGGGGCCAGTATCAATATCGAAGAATCCATAGGCGGCGCCAGCTATTGCCAGTATCCCTCCTATGGCCAGTATTGCCCAGAGCGCTTTCACCCTGGGAGCAGCCAGAGCGGATAAAGCACCCACCAGCGCAACACAGGCGCCGACCAGAGCCACAGTAGAGTAGCTTCCTATATCCCATCCTGACGCACTCACCGGTATCCATTCGTAGAGTAATGGATCCAGTACGCCTCCCGTGGCCCAAGTAGTAAAGATCCCGACCAGCGCGAGTATCCCCCCGATCAGCCCGATAAGCGCGATTATTCTCATCACCATCTGTTTCACCTCCTCTTGCTACCGCAGTAGGCCGTTCATAACTTCGATAACCATTATCCCGTTTTCCAAGTCAATGGACTTGACCACATCCTCGATGGCTGGGACCAATATCTCACCTCTTTGCCCGCGAACCACATAGATGTCATTGCTCTCCCTGAGCCAAATATCGGCGACTTCCCCCAGTGGTTCGCCTGCCTCAGTTTGAACCTTGAGCCCGATGAGCTGGAGGGGATAATACTCTCCCTCAGGGAGGGTGTGAGCCTGTGAGAGCGGAATTTCAATATCGTATCCCCTCAGCTTCTCTGCAGACTCTATATCGTCGATGGTGGCCAATTTGATGATGAGGTGTTTGCCGAGGTGCCTGCTGCGCTCGATGGTTAAGGGGTGACCATTTAGATAAACCTGATTTTGAGTGGCAAAGCTGTCCAGGAAATCGGTCAATATCTGAACCTTGACCTCACCTTTTATTCCCCAGGGGGCGAGAATGCGACCGATGGTGAGGAATAAGGGCTCAGAGCCTTTCTCCATCACACTATCTCCAGTGTTGCCCGGATGTTCCTCCTCGCTGCGGCTACTCTAAGCAGCGTCCTAACCGCCTTGGCGATACGACCCTGTTTGCCGATGACCTTACCCCGATCCTCGGGGTCAACCTCAAGCCTGATGATGATCCCATCCTCGCTCGGCACCTCGGTCACCTTAACCTGCTCCGGGTTATCCACTATCGATTTAGCGACATACTCGACAAGCTCTTTCATTTACCCTTCTCCGCGGCGAATTTATCCCAGATCCCCAGCTTCTTAAGCAAGCTAGTAACGGT
>JAUWZY010000103.1 GCA_030615045.1 Chloroflexota bacterium | reverse complement strand
GGTCTCTTTGCTCCCCCGCATAACCACTGCCGGGCCCATGTGGATGCAGGCATCGAAGAAGGTTAGGGGGGAGGGCCTGGCCAAGGTGGTATCCAGAACTGCCTCCCATAACTGGGAACATTCAAGGGAGATGGCTAAAGTCTGACGAAACTCGTCGATATCGAAGGGGCGACCGGCCACTTTCTCCAGCTCAGGCACCATCTCCTCTAACTGAGCGGTTGTCGCCTTAACCACATCCTCACGGACCTCGCGCTGGGTGCGGGGAGTATTGATGCCCAATATAGGCACCTTGAATTCCCGGGCATAAAAACTCATCCAATCGTAAACCTCACGGCACTGGTTGGTATTATAGAGCAACACATCTGGTTTGGGCATCTTCTGGACGCCGTAGGCCTTAGTGAGGGGGGTTTCACCCTTGAGATAGGCGCCGATGTCGCTGGTGAGATAGGAGCATATTTCCGGGGAGTAACCGTGGGCATTGGCAATGGAGATGTAATCGCTGGCTGTTCGGTTTGCACCCAACATGGCAGCGTGGTTTTCGGGATAGTAGACTAAAAAGCCAAGGGAATGTGCCAGTTCGGCAGGCCCCACACTGCTGCACCAGGCTATCTTCTTGCTTTTGGTCTTCACTGCCTCATCCATCTCCAGGTAGTACTGTGTCATGATGGCCCTCAGTTGCTGCGCTGCCTTGATTTCCACACGTTTTACCTCTTCCATTTGTCCCTCTCAATTCCAGAAATCTTTTCAACCATACTCACATCTTTCCTCATGTGATGGTGAACAAGTTCTCCTTTTCGGCTTCGGACTGTGAACGCTTGATCAGGACTTTGGTCAAGCTATACATTAGCTCTAAGGGTACCATGTCGGTGAGGGTGTTCACCCACTTTGCCTTCTCCAGGGCGATCTGATTAGGGTCCTCCCCTTTGCCCAACCTTTCCAGTAGCTCCAAGTGATAGGATTCTGTTGCCCTAATGGCCTTTTGCAGATGGTGTCCGACCCCTCCTTCAAGCACGCAATTGTGACTTAGAGCACCCCTCTGGGCTGAAAAAGTGGAAAGCTTCCGAATGCTGTTGCAGTAAGCCTCGAGGGATTGGAAGTAATTGGGCCAGAAAACATCCTTTTCGGGGACATAAAACCCGGTCACATCCCCTATGACCAGTGTCTTCTCCTTTTCCTCGTATAAGGAGATATGACAAGGAGAATGACCGGGAGTCTCATAGATAGTCCATACGATTCCCGAGCCAAGGTCGAGCCCATCTCCTTCTTTGACAACCAGATCCACATCGAAGGCATAATCTTCAAGTTCGGGGGGGAGTTTTGCAATCTCGCCTTTGGAGATCATAATCTCGGCGATACTGCGATCCCCCTGAAGAAATTCCTTGATCATCTCTTCTCTTTGCAATAGCTTGGCGGCCACGGCGCTGGCTACGAGCTTCAAGTGAGGCCATAGCCGCTTCAGGTGCGGCACGGCCCCTATATGGTCGGTGTGGGTATGAGTCAGTACAAGGTATTTGATCCGCTGTGGTTCAATGCCCAATTCCTCGATCTGCTCTGTGATGATAGCCGAGGTGGCTCCGGTGCCCCCTTCGATGATCATACCATGGTCTCCCATGGACAGGTAAGCTGGAAAAGAATGGGTGCCCAATTGATAGAAATCTGGGGTAATGGTAATGGGCTTATACCTTTTTTCAGTCATGCAATCTCCCTCCGCATTAATAGGCCGGGATTTCCCATTTCAACCCGCAATGGGGCGACTTTCAGCCCTCATGCATTTGGCTCTGATGATAATTCCAATGGCACCTGGCTGTCAAGCCCCGCAGGCAGTCCGCGGCATCCATCGCTACCGAAGGTTATTTAGAGCTACCGCAACATCTGCCACTCATGTAAGTGCTCATTCTTTACTCGGAAGCTCGAACCAAATAACGCCAAGAGAAGTTCGCCAACAAAGGTTATAGCCATACCAGCAAAATGTCAGCAAGAGGCGGTGAATCAAATACGCGCCCGGTGGGATTCGAACCCACGACCCTCGGTTCCGAAGACCGATGCTCTTTCCACTGAGCTACGGGCGCAAGGGTGAGCGGAGGGATTTGAACCCTCGATCTCCAGGGCCACAACCTGGCGCCTTAAACCCCTTGGCCACGCCCACCACCAATTGGGAATTTTAGCAGCCAAAGCAACCGCAGTCAAGGCAAAGGAGGCGATAGCTTGCCGGCTTCTACCAGCTCTATAAATATCGATACCAGCCCGTGGTCGAACTGCTTTCCCGCCTCCTCCTTAAGCACAGCCAATGATTCCTCCACAGACATCCTGTGTCGGTAAAAGCGCTCGGTGGTGAGGGCATCATAGGCATCTGCTATAGCCATTATCTTGGCAGCAAG
>JAUWZY010000036.1 GCA_030615045.1 Chloroflexota bacterium | reverse complement strand
GCACAGATGAAGACCGCAGATTTTGATTATATCTTGCCGGCAAAACTTATAGCCCAAACCCCCGCCGAACCTCGAGATCATTCTCGGCTCATGGTTCTCTCCCGGCAGGGGAGGTGGCTCGAGCATCGCCGCTTTTTTGATATCGTTGACTATCTTGAGCCTGGCGATGTTTTGGTCGGCAACGATAGCCGGGTAATCCCGGCACGGCTTTTTGGGCATAAGGTGACCGGTGGTGGGGAGGTGTCATTTCTTCTCTTGCAGCGACTGAGCCCTGGCGTCTGGGAGGCATTGGCCAAGCCTGGGCGGCGGCTTAAACCGGGGACAAAGGTCGAAATCAGGGCTGAGCCTTCCGTCTCGGTTCAGGTTCTATCGAAAGCGGAAACGGGCATCATGACCATTCACCTCTCCGATGAGGCAGCTCTGGAGGAACTGGGGATGGTGCCCTTGCCTCCTTATATTCACACCCCACTGCCTGACCCGGAGCGTTATCAAACGGTTTATGCCAAGGTGCAGGGCAGTGTGGCGGCGCCGACAGCGGGATTGCATTTCACCTCTGAGTTGATACAGCGCATCCAGGAGAAGGGGGTGGAGTTTTCCTTTATCACCCTTCATGTCGGCTTAGATTCACTCCGCCCGGTTCGGGTTGCCGACCCGCGAGACCATGTCCTGTATCGGGAGTATTGCGAATTGGGCCCGGAGGTGGCGGAAAAGCTCGCTCAAGCTAAAAGGGAAGGGCGGCGAGTTATTTGCATTGGCACCACTGCGGTCAGGGCCGTAGAGGAGGCAGCTCGTGATGGTGAGATAAAGCCATTCCAAGGCTGGGCCGACATTTATATCCTGCCCGGCTACCGGTTTCATATCGTGGATGCCCTGGTCACAAACTTCCATTTACCTCGTTCCACCTTGCTGATGCTTGTCTCCGCCTTCGCCGGCAGGGAGCTTATCATGCACGCTTACCAGGAAGCAATTCTACTTGGCTATCGCTTTTACAGCTTCGGTGACGCGATGCTTATCATTTAGATTGAAAAAGGAGCCCTCTTTGGCTATAATCTGGTGAGATGGGAACCGCATTCAGAACCCATAGCTGTGGTGCACTAACCACGGAAGATATCGGGCAACAGGTAACCCTTGCTGGCTGGGTCAATCGGAGACGAGACCACGGCGGTCTGATCTTCATCGACCTCCGGGACGGGGAGGGTGTGATCCAGGTGGTGTTCAACCCCGATATCTGCGGGGAGGGGCATAAGGTTGCTGCCGAGATGCGCCATGAATATGTGGCCACGGTGGCAGGGAAGGTGGCAAGGCGCCCCGCGGGGACTGAGAACCCGAAATTAGCCACGGGTGAGATCGAGATCATCGCTGAGGAAGTCGCGCTCCTCAATCGGTGCAAGACACCTCCATTTTACATAAATGAAGAAGCTGAAGTTGAGGAGATGGTGCGCCTCAAGTATCGCTATCTTGACCTTCGGCGCCCTCGAATGAGGGAGAACATATTATTGCGCCATCGCGTAATCAAGTTCATGCGTGATTTCCTCGATGCCAGGGGCTTTATCGAGATCGAGACCCCGATCCTGATCAAAAGCACCCCAGAGGGGGCTCGGGATTATCTCGTGCCCAGTCGTCTGCACCGGGGGCGGTTCTACGCCCTGCCCCAATCACCGCAGCAGCTCAAGCAGCTGTTGATGATTGCTGGCTTTGAGAGATACTTTCAGATAGCTCGCTGCTTTCGCGATGAGGACCTGCGTGCTGATCGCCAGCCTGAGTTCACCCAGCTCGACCTCGAGATGAGCTTCGTCGACGAGGAGGAGGTACTGAAGCTTGTCGAGGAGCTCTTCAGCTCATTGGTTGAGGCGATAAAGCCCGAGATGGGGATGGTCAAGCCCTTTCCCCGTCTCTCCTATGCCCAAGCCATGGAGCGCTATGGCACCGACAAGCCCGATTTGCGCTTCGGGCTGGAACTGGCCGATATCTCGGATATCGTTGCCGCCTCCGATTTCTCCATCTTTCGCTCCGCGCTTGCCAGCGGGGGCAGGGTTAAGGGATTTTGTGCCCCTGGCTGTGCCTCCTACTCCAGGAAGCAGCTCGGGGAGTTAGCTGACTTCGTCGGCGCCCGAGGGGCTCGGGGCTTGGTCACCTTAGCCCTCGCCGGGAAGCAGGGTCAGGGGCTGGATGATTTGACCCTGGATGAGGTCCGCTCCGTAGCTGCTAAATACTTGACTTTGGACCAGGTTAAGGAGATGGCGCTGAGGGTAAAAGCCGAGATGGGCGACCTTGTCCTGATCATCGCGGATAAGCTCAAGGTGGTCGATACCGCACTAAGCCAGTTACGGGTGGAGATGGGGTGCCGACTCAGCCTCGCTGATCCCAATCTCCTCGCCTTTGCCTTTATCCGGGACTACCCCTTGCTGGAGTGGAATGAGGAGCAAGGGCGCTGGGAGCCAATGCACCATCCATTTACTGCCCCCCGTGATGAGGACCTGCCGTTTCTCGACAGTGCCCCGGAGAAGGTCCATGCCAAGCATTATGATTTCGTCTGTAATGGCTGTGAGCTCTCCAGCGGCTCGATGAGGATCCATACCCGCGAGCTACAGGAGAGGATATTTCGCCTCCTGGGCTATACTGATGATGAGATCGCGGCCCGCTTTGGCCATCTCTTGGAGGCCCTGGAGTATGGTGCCCCGCCCCACGGCGGCATCGCCCCCGGGATTGACCGCCTGGTGATGCTTCTCGCCGGGGAGGATACCATCAGAGAGGTCATCGCCTTCCCCAAGACCCAGAGCGCTGTAGACGTGATGACCGGAGCTCCGGATCTGGTGTCCCGGGAGCAACTTCAGGAGTTGTATCTGGCACCCCAGGAGGAGGAACATAATCAGGAGGAATGACTTGCCGGCAATAACTATGGAGGAAACAGGTGAAGACAACAGCGGAGAAGGTTGAGAGCTGTCAGGTGGTGCTCAACATCGAGGTTGAGCCTGAGGAGCTGGAAAGCTCGCTGGAGCAAGCTTACCGCCGCTTGGTCTCCAAGGCCAACGTCCCCGGCTTTCGCAGGGGAAAGGCGCCACGGCAATTGCTGGAGCGCTACTTGGGCAGAGAAGCCCTTTTTGATGAAGCTCTGGACCGTTTGCTGCCCAAGCTCTATGAGCAGGCTCTCAGTGAGCAGGGGATTGAGGCTATCGCTCAGCCCCAATTTGAGATCACTCAACTCGATCCAGTGATATTTAAGGTCACCGTCCCCACCCGCCCCACTGTGGAGCTTGGGGATTATCTCCAGCTGAGAATAGCCCCCGAGCCAGTGGAGGTCACCGAGGAGCAGATAGAGGAGGCGTTAGACAGGCTTCGCCACCTCCATGCCGTTTGGCTGCCTGTGGAACGAGAGGCGCATCTTGGTGACATGGTAGCCATAGATGTCGAGGGCCGGATCGGCGATAAGACGGTGCTGAGCGAGAAAGGGCGCTGGTATCAGCTGTTGCCCAATTCACCTTTTCCCGTGCCCGGCTTTGCTGAGAAACTCGAGGGCGTGGTGAAGGGCGAGGAAAGGGAGTTCACCCTCTCCATTCCTTCAGATCATCCTGATACCGAAGTGGCAGGCAAGGAATGTCTGTTCAAGGTCCTGGCCTCTGAGGTCAAGGAGGAGCATCTCCCTGAGCTTGATGATGACTTCGCTAAGAGCCTCGGTCAGGAGATTGAAAGCATGGAACTGCTCCGGGAACGGGTCGCTGCCGATCTGAAAGCGAGCAGGGAATCCCAAGCCAGGATCGAGCTGGAGGAAAAGATCATAGATGCGTTAGCTGCTATGTCGCATATCGAATATCCCACCGTTTTGGGGGAACGGGAGCTGGAACGCCTGGTCGCGGCACAGAGGGAGCAATTTGGGGGGCAAGTGGGCCTGGAAGCCCAGCTCAAGCTCCG
Organism: Chloroflexota bacterium; assembly: GCA_030615045.1. Taxonomy (GTDB): domain Bacteria; phylum Chloroflexota; class Dehalococcoidia; order SZUA-161; family JAUWZY01; genus JAUWZY01. The sequence goes on along the minus strand of JAUWZY010000036.1, from coordinate 4,382 downwards.
CGGCAAGACCGAGGATGAGTTCAGGAACGAACTGCGCCCTGTGGCCGAGAAATTCGTCCTCCGTTCCCTTATCTTGGATAAGTTATCTGAGGTGGAGAACATTGAGGTCAGCGATGACGAAATTGATGCCGAGGTAGAGCGCTTTAGTGCTGGGGAAAGTGGTGAACGGGTGCGGCAGCTTTTCTCCTCCCCCATAGCCCGCAATTCGCTGAAACGGGACCTCATCATGAGAAAGACGATGGCGCGCCTGGTGCAAATAGCGACCGGGGCAGCAATGGAGGAGACTGACAAGTGAGCCAAGACAAAATGGTAAAGACTATCTGCGCTCTGTGCCCACTCAGCTGCGGCCTCAGTGTCCAGGTAAGGGAGGGAAGGATAATAGGGATTGCGGAGATGAAAGAGCATCCCCTGCGCAGAATATGCCTCAAGGCTCGAGGGTTAATCGATTGGGTCTACGTCAGGGAGCGGACCACAAGTCCGATGCAAAGAAAGAATGGGAACTGGCAGGAGGTCTCCTGGGATGAGGCGCTGGGGATTGTCGCTGATAAGTTGAGCCAGATCAAAGATGGATATGGGGCCAAGGCGTTTGCGGTCCATTTAGGCTATCCCTTCATCGCGAGCCATACATCGAGATTGGCAAGCCGATTCTGCAGTGTATATGGCAGCCCTAATTTCACCACAGGGGGCTCCCTCTGTTTTATGGCTCGGGCCATTGGTCATGGTTTGACCTGCAACCATGCCGGGCTCCCTTTGCTGCCTAACTTCCCGGACACCAAATGCATGATAGTTTGGGGCAGCAATCCCCCGCAGTCCAATATCATACTGACAGCCGCTATCACCTCGGCAAGGAAACGAGGGGCCGAGCTTATCGTGATCGACCCGAGAAGGACTTCTCTGACCAGGAGAGCGGACATATATGCCCAAATCAGGCCCGGGACCGATTGCGCCTTGGCCCTGGGCTTATTAAATGTGATCATTGCCGAGGAGCTATATGATAAGCCCTTTGTCCAGGAGTGGACAGTTGGCTTTGAGCAATTGCTGGAGCATGTCAAGCATTATCCCCCGGAGAAGGTGGCAGATATCACCTGGGTGCCCAAGCAGACCATCGAGGACATCGCCCGCAGCTATGCCCAAAACAGGCCAGCGACCATAGTCCAAGGCGTATCCCTCGATCACTCTGTCAATGGAGTCCAGGCCAGCCGTGCTATTGCCACCCTGATTGCGATCACGGGCAATATCGATATCCCAGGGGGCAATGTCTATAATCAACCGTTAAGGCAGGCCAGCCTGAGGGTAAAGGGGCGGGTCTCAGTTGGAGACGCCATCGGGGCCGGTTACCCGCTGTTCGCCAAATTCACCCGCGAGACGACGGCGATGCCAGTGCCCGATGCTATAATCTCGGGCAAACCATATCCAATTAGAGCGTTAATAGTTCAGGGGAGCAATCCCATTTTGACTTGGCCCAATACCAACAAAGTCAAGGAGGCCCTGAGCAAATTAGAATTGCTGGTGGTTATCGACCCCCTGATGACCGAGACTGCCAAACTTGCTCACATATTCCTGCCCGCAGCCACCTTCCTGGAGAGTAAAATCCTTAAGGACTATGGCGTCCCCGTCCTCCCCCTGATTGTAAGGGGAGAGCAGGCCATTGCCCCGCTGGGGGATTCGCTGCCGGATTGGCAGATATGGTCCGAGCTGGGGAGAAAGATGGGCTATGGGGAGTATTTCCCCTGGCAGGATGAGGATGTGCTGTTTGAGTATTTGCTTCAGCCGACGGGCGTCACCTTGGATCAGCTCAAAGAAAGCCCGGGAGGGGTCTTCTATCGCCCCAGGCAGGGGCGAAAGTATCTCAGGGAAGGGTTCAACACCCCGTCGGGGAAGGTGGAGATACATTCCCAGACCATGGCAGAGCATGGCTATCCTCCGTTGCCGACATTTGAAGAGCCTGCGCAGACTCCACTGCAGCAACCAGATCTGGCCGAGAAATACCCGTTGATATTGACTACCGGGGTTCGAGTCAATGCCTTCACCCATTCCCAGCACCGCAATGTTGCTATGTTGCGCCGACATTGCCCGGAGCCGTTTGTGGAAATCAACGCTGAAACCGCAAAATCACTTGAACTACTAAATGGAGATATGGTAATATTAGAGACAGCAAGGGGAAGCATCGAGTTGAAAGCCAGCCTCAGCGAGGATATCCATCCCAGGGTGCTCAGTGTCCAGCATGGATGGAGCGAAGCTAATGCCAATCTATTAACCGATGATCGCCGCGACCCAGTTTCGGGCTACCCTGGGCTGAAGTCGATATCATGCCGGGCGATCAAAGCGGGAAGAGGGAGGAGAGAGCATGAAGACCAGACCTGAGAGCATTATCCCTATGGTGATAGAAAGCGGTGCCAGAGGGGAGCGAGCTTTCGATATCTACTCCTTGCTCCTCAGAGAGCGCATCATTTTCCTGGGCACGCCGATCACAGACCAAATCGCAAACCTGATCATCGCTCAGCTGCTCTACCTGGAGCGGGAGGATCCGGATAAGGACATCAGCCTTTATATCCACTGCCCAGGAGGTATCATCAGCGCTGGCCTTGCCATCTATGATACTATGCAGCTCATCCGCTGCGATGTCTCTACTATCTGTGTTGGCTTGGCTGCCAGCATGGGCACATTGCTGCTTTGTGCTGGTGCCAAGGGGAAAAGGTATAGCCTGCCCAATGCCACCGTCCACATGCATCAGCCAGTAGGTGGCGCCCAAGGGCAGGCGTCGGATATCGAGATCGCTGCCCGCGAGATTCTGCGCATGCAGGATGTAATCCGCAAGGTCATCGCCAAGCACACCGGGCAGCCGATAGAGAGGATCGCCCATGATACCGACCGCGACTTCTACCTCAGCGCTGAGCAGGCGCTGGAATATGGGCTGGTCGATGAAATCTTGACCGGGCCAAAGGCCGAGGTGAAAGTCTAACAAAGGAGGTTACTATGGTAACAGAGAAGGACGTCACGTTGAGGTGCTTGAACTGCTTTGATAGGTTGAAGATTCCACCGAAGGCAAATAAGCTTAAGTGTCCTAATTGTGGGGTGGAATATGTCATCACCTGGCGCGGAAAGCAAGCCAAGATAGCGGGCACGGTCCGCAAATAAAGGAAAGGAGAGAGATGCCATTAACTAGGAAGATAGCCTACATCGATCTGTCAACGGGTGAGATAAAGAAAGAGCTGATCCCGGAGAGGATGCGCAGGCTTTTTCTTGGGGGTCGGGGCATAGATATGTATCTGTTGTACAACAATACTGGCCCTGAGACCGACTCCATAGGCCCGGAGAATGTGCTGCTGGTTAGCGCCGGGCTTCTCACCGGGACCCCGGCCCCAGGCTCAGCTCGAACTCATGTCGGCGGCAAATCCCCGGTGACCGGCCTTGTGGGCAGCACCAATATGGGTGGCTTCTTTGGTCCTGAACTCGCTTTTGCCGGTTTCCATCATCTGGTGGTCAAAGGCAAAGCGGCAAAACCGGTTTATCTCTGGATTCACGATGGTGAAATCGAGATCCGGGATGCCTCTCACCTTTGGGGCAAGGATACATTCGAGACTCAGCAGCTGATAAGGGCTGAGCACGGCGATCCGGAGATAAAGTCAATGACCATCGGCATAGGTGGTGAGAACCTGGTCCGCTATGCCAATGTCAAAACTGGGATGAAGAACGCCGGCGGCAGAACCGGGATGGGCTGCGTCATGGGCTCCAAGAACCTGAAGGCCATTGCCGCCCGCGGCACTATGGACCTCAAGCTGGCACATCCGGCCGAGGCCCTCGATTTTTGTCTTGAGTCCAAGGAACATTTTATGGGCACTAAGGTGGCCACGGCACTGGGATTTGATGGCACCATGTTCATCTGGAACATAACCAATACCACAGGAATGCTCAGGGTCAAAAACTCCCAGCTAAATAAGTTGGAGGAATGGGAAGGGTTAACCATAGAGGAATTTCATGACAAGTACAGGGTGGGGACGGTGGCATGCTTCAACTGCCCCGTGCACTGCCGCCATCAGTGGCGGATCAACGACGGCCCCTATGCCGGGACATTCTGGGAGGGACCGGAATACAATACTCAAATGGCCTTGGGGAACAATCTCTTTATCCGCAACTGGGAGCCAATCCTCATCGGGCAGTACTTAACTGACATATATGGCATAGATTTCAGCGAGGTGGGTAACCTCCTTGCCTGGTCGATGGAGCTCTATCAGCGGGGTCTGATCGACAAAAAGATCACCCAAGGCATGGATCTTGACTGGGAGAATGCGCCCAATATCCTTCCTGTGGTTATCGAGCAGATCGCCAAAAGGGAGGGATTTGGTGAGCTCATAGCCGATGGCGCTTATGGATACATTGAT
>JAUWZY010000058.1 GCA_030615045.1 Chloroflexota bacterium | reverse complement strand
AAAATGGGGCTTATCTTGTAGCCCACCAGTTGGTCCAAGATGCGCCGCGCCTGCTGGGCATTGACCAGCAGCATGTCGATCCCCCGAGGGTGGCGGAATGATTTCTTAACCGCCTCTGTAGTTATCTCGTGGAAGATGACCCGCTTCAGCGGCCTCTTCTCCAGCCCCGCTGACTGGACTAAATGCCATGAGATAGACTCCCCCTCACGGTCTGGGTCCGTAGCCAGGTATACCGCCGACGCCCCCTTGGCTGCCTCCTTTATCTCCCGGAGCATCTTTTCCCTGCCCTTGATGATGACGTATTTGGGGACAAAGCCATTTTCCACGTCAACTCCCAATGTCTTCTTCGGCAGGTCACGAACATGCCCCCAAGAGGCCTTGACCCTGTATCCCTGCCCCAGGATCCGGCTTATGGTTTTCGCCTTGGCCGGGGACTCTACAATTACCAACCCTTTGCTCATACCCAATCCGCCTTTGACTCTCTGGCGAGGACGTAATTCATCCCCCCCAGCTGGCGCACCATGCCCTTAAGCTCCATCAGGGCTAAGGTGCTGCTGACCACGGAGACGGGGAGCCGTGACTGGCGACAGACATCATCGATATGAGTTGGCTCGTGCCCAAGCTGCCTCAGGAGCACGGCCTCGGTATCATCTGCTGGGATCAGCTCCTTCATCTCCAATTGTTGCGGCACCGCGGTTAAGTTCAGTTCCTCGAGGACGTCGTTGGCATCTCGGACCAGCTTAGCCCCGTCCTGAATCAGGCGGTTAGCTCCGCGGCTTGCTGGCGAGAGCACACTGCCAGGCACAGCGAACACCTCTCGGTTCTGTTCCAGGGCGAGATTGGCTGTGATCAGAGCTCCGCTGCTCTCTCCAGCCTCGGCGACCAGGACACCGAGGCTCAGCCCGCTCATGATCCGATTGCGCCTGGGGAAGTTCTCAGCCTTGGGGCTGGTTCCCAGATGATAATCGCTCACCAGCGCCCCGTGCTCCATGATAGCCTGGGCTAACTTCAAGTTCTCCGGGGGATACACGACATCGAGTCCACAGGCGAAGACGGCGATGGTCCGCCCTCCGGCGTCTAAGGCGGCACGGTGGGCTATGGAGTCGATGCCTCGGGCCAGTCCGCTGACGATGGTGACCTTGCTCCGTGCCAGGTCGCTGACAATTCGCTCTGTAACCTCTCGCCCATATATGGTGGCTCGGCGGGTGCCCACAGTCGCTATTGCCCACTCATCCTCAGCGGTCAGATCCCCCCTGACATAAAGCACTGGGGGCACATCGTAGATCTCCTTGAGCCTGGGGGGATAAGCAGGGTCATCCCAGGTGAGCACCTTGACCCGGTATCGCTCCAACCTTTCCATCTCGGCATCGAGCGCTATCTTAGCCCGCATGTTTATCACCGTCTGCACCGTCCTCTGATCGAGCCCGGCGGCTTTGAGCTCAGCGGGGCTGGCGTGCCAAGCGCTTTCCAGATCGCCGAAATGGTTTATAAGCTGGGAGAACCTAACCCGGCCGATGCCCGGCATTAAGTTGAAGCCAACCCAGTACTTTGTGGCTGACATCTCGAGAGCTGAACCATTGTAGCATAGCTCGGGGGGAGAACACAATCACCGCTCAAGGGATTGATTTAGCGCCGTTCTCAGCTTTCGGAATAGCTCCGTCAGCTGGTCGGTATCCATTTTGGCCATTTCCGGGGTCAAGGTCAGCATCAGGGGGATTGTCGGGGTGTTGTCTTTTGGTTGCGCTCCATCCTCTGAATTAGCCCGGCGCCGGCTATTGGTGGCTACTTTGCCTCTCGCTGCGCGAGAGGAGTCTTGGGCATCGTTGCCGAGCTCGATCTGAGCCATGCGGCAAAGCGTGATGAAAAAGCGTGCCGCTTTAGCTGCCATCTCCGTGCCAAGCTTGCTCTCGGTGATGAAGTAGTTATAGACATCCTCTCTGGTGGCCTTTTTCACATCGAGATAGTGGAATAGCTCACGATAGGCACTGCGCACGATCTCCTGGAGGGCTAAGGTAAAGGTGGAGCCCATGGTCTTCAGCAGCCGGCTCTTCTCCATGGGTGTGCCGTTATCATCGATGAGCCCGAGGAATCTCAACGCACCCACCACCTTATATTCATTGCCCGGGGCGATTTTGTGGGCACGAAGAAAATCCCCATCCACCTTGGGCGGCGTCGCTTTCCGCATCAGTTGCAGGGCCTGGATCGTGCCCGTGGTCGGGCCATATGGGGGGGCCGCGCTTTTACCTCCAGAAACCATTGCTCCTCTTGGACTTTTAGTCCCATAAAACTACCACAAAACATGAGGACTGTCAATAGTCCAGCAAAACAGGGCGAGGACTGAACAGGCCGATAGGGGAGGATAGCGTGCTTTCCGAGCGCTGGCTTTAGTCCCAAAGTACTACCTGGATAGATTTTGGACTTTCATTTAAACGGTTAGTCCCTAAAATGCCGAAAACGGACTAAGAATATTGGAACTGGGGCCGAGGGGTTGACATTTTACACGATACCGTGTAGAATGCCGGCATGAGGAAAAAGCCAGAGTGGGATGCTGAGCGTGTTCGTTCCTTGCGTCGCCATCTGGGGCTGACCCAGCAAGAGCTGGCTGGCGAGTTAGGGACGAGGCAGCAGACGATCTCTGAGTGGGAGACCGGGATGTATAAACCCCGCGGCCCCTCGGCAAGGCTGCTCACTATCATCGCGGAACGCGCCGGCTTTGAATATCAGGTGGGTCGCGCCGAAGAGGAGCAAACCACTTGATGTCATACACGGAAATGTGTGTAATGCAGCATCACTGAGGCTACAGGTTGACATAATGCGCAAACTCAAAGTGGGCTGTTGTGGCTTCGCCAAGGGGATGGGGCAGTATTTCTCCCAGTTCCAGCTGGTTGAGGTGCAGCAGACCTTCTATAAGCCGCCCCAGGTAGAGACTGCCTTGAGATGGAGGAAGCAGGCTCCCCCTGATTTTGAGTTCGCGATCAAAGCCTGGCAGCTGATCACCCACCCCTCATCGAGCCCCACCTATCGCAAGGCGGGCATCGACATCCCTCAGGGGAAGGAAAATCACTATGGCTTTTTCCGGCCTACAGAGGAGGTGCTGGGGGCGTGGCATCGCACCGAGGAGGTGGCCAAAGCGCTAAGGGCTGAGGTCGTGCTGTTTCAGTGCCCCCCTCGCTTCAGGGAAGATGAGGAGAGTGTGGAGAATATGAGGGCTTTCTTTATGTATGCTGATGCCTTGAGGTTCACAAGGCTGTCGGCGGAGGAGGGGTGAGCGAACTGCCGGGCATCATCTATACCCTGGGTTCGAGTACCCGCTCCCCGGAGGAGTTCCTGGGCTTGCTTGAGGCCTTTGCCATCCAGCTGGTGATCGACGTGCGTCGCTTTCCCACCAGCCGCTTTGATCACTTCAGGCAGGAGAACTTGGCCGCATTTCTCAGAGAGAAAGGGATCGGTTATCTGTACCTGGGGACGGAGTTGGGAGGGTATCGAAAAGGGGGATATGAGTCTTTTATGGCCAGCGAGCAATTCACAGATGGGCTGGAGCGGTTGGAGGAGGCAGCTAAGGCCAGAAAAGCAGTTATCCTTTGCTCAGAGCGATTGCCTTGGCGTTGCCATCGCCGTTTCATCAGCAGACAGCTTTTGCAGCGAGGCTGGCGGGTGAGCCATGTCATCGACGACAAGCGAAGCTGGGAGCCAAAGCTGCAAGTTGCTGCCGAATAGGGGTGTTTATTTTTTCGCCGCTTTTACACGAAATCGTGTAAAGATGAGATGAAAGATAAGGGGCAGGTTTCGGAAAGGTTGATTGCTCAAATCTGGAAAGGTTTGGCCGGGGAGAGGTTCTTAACCAGTGACGGGAGGGAGGTGGATGTGGTTTACCCGGGGAGAAAGAATACAGATCATGGCCCTGACTTTCAGGATGCTATCATTGCCACCGGGAGCGGGGAGCTGATAACAGGTGACATCGAGCTTCATATCAGAGCCAGCGATTGGAGGGCTCACGGGCACCATCGTGATCCGAGGTACAATGGCGTCATCCTTCAGGTAGCGCTTTGGGATGATGAACAAGCGCTGGCAATGCTCGAGGATGGGAAAGCGATGCCGACGCTGGCTTTATCGCAATGGCTCACTGGCTCAGTGGAGGAGATTCGCCATTGGGCCAGCCGACGCCAGGTGCCAACCGAGCCCTGTCGCCAGGCAGCGGAATGTCTCGGTGACGCCGTGATGGGGAGCTTGCTGGATGAGGCCGGTGAGCAGCGGTTTCGGTTGAAAGCGGCCCTTTTCGGGCAAGGGATAAGAGAAGGTGAAGCGGAGCAAGCGCTGTACCAAGGCATTATGAGGGCTTTGGGCTATGCTAAGAACAAGGAGCGATTTCAGGAGTTGGCCTCTCGGCTGCCGATGTCTGTCATCCAAGGCTTGGTTCGAGGTCAGCCGTGGCAAAGGGGATGCCTCATCCTCCGAGCTCTATTCCTGGGCACGGCGGGATTACTCCCTTCACAACGGGGCGTCAGGGTTGACGGTGAGGAGGTGGCAGAGTTGGAGCAGCACTGGCGTTGCTTCGACGCCGTGGCTATGATGAGCCACAGCCAATGGCATCTGTTCCGGGTCCGCCCGGAGAACCATCCCACTCGCCGTCTGATCGCAGCCAGCTATCTACTCAGCAGCTTTTTGCCGGCGGGGTTGCTGCTAAGTGTGCTTGAGCTGGTGAAGGGAGGGCAGCGGAGACTTGAAGCTGGTTTTATGCTCTCTGCCCGGGGCTATTGGGGAGAGCATTTCGACTTCGGCTGTAGGACGAGAAATCCCAATCTCATCGGGCGGGGTCGAGCCCGAGATGTTATAGTGAACATCGTTTTGCCCTTCGCCTTCGCTTGGGCTCAGTTCAACTCACAGCCGGAGCTGGGGGAACACGCCTTGGAGCTCTATCGCAGTTATCCCAAGCTCGCCGAGAATGAGATAACCAGGGAGATGGCGGTGCTGCTCTGGGGAGGGAATAGCCCTAAGCCGGTGAACTCAGCGCAGCGGCAACAGGGGCTGCTCCATCTTTTTCACTCATTTTGTCGGCAGCGGAAATGCGCTCACTGCCCGATAGCTATGCTTATCCCAGCCTGAGGTTTGGCCTGACATCGAGGTCCCAGGAGTCGGCATTGCCCGAGATGAGATGAAAATAGCCACAGGCGGCGACCATGGCGGCATTATCGGTGCACAGGGCGGGGCTGGGGCAGAGGACGGGGGTGGGGGAGCGCAGAGCCATCGTTTCACGTAGCAGCTTGTTGGCGGCAACGCCACCGGCGAGCAGGATGCATTGCACCTGGTGCCTTCTGGCAGCCTCCACTGTCTTGGTCACCAGGACATCGACCGTTGCTTGCTGAAAACTGGCAGCGATATCGGCGAGCAAAGGGCTATTTATTCGCCCTGAGCTTCTCAACTCCTCGGTGAGGCGAAATACCGCTGTCTTAAGTCCACTGAAGCTGAAGTCATCGCTTCCCCTGAGCCAGGCTCGGGGGAGATGATAGCGTGCCTTTCCCTCTTGGGAGGCTTGCTCGATAGCCGGTCCCCCGGGATAACCAAGCCCCAAAATCCGCGCCACCTTATCAAAGGCCTCTCCGGCGGCATCATCTCGGCTGTTTCCCAACCTGAGATAAAGTCCATGCCCTTTCATCAGCACGAGGTCGGTGTGCCCTCCAGAGACGATGAGGCAGAGCAGGGGAAACGGTGGCTCTTTCCCTTCCAGCCAGTTGGCATAGATATGGGCCTCGAGGTGATTGATCCCGATGAGAGGCAGCCCTTGAGCCAGGGCAATGCCCTTGGCTATATTTGTCCCCACCAACAAGGAGCCGACCAGCCCCGGTCCTCTAGTCACGGCCACCGCAGAGAGATCAGTCCAGGTGACTTGGCCCTGGGTCATAGCCCGTTCTATAATGGGGATGGCGGCTAACAGATGCTGGCGTGACGCCA
>JAUWZY010000053.1 GCA_030615045.1 Chloroflexota bacterium | reverse complement strand
GGCAAAACCACCCTGGCCGCGCTCTTGTCTCGAATCTATGCCGCTGAGGGCAAGGCTGTTCTGGCTATCGATGCCAACCCCGATGCCAACCTCGGCACTGCCCTTGGCATCTCTGCCGAGGAGATGCGCCGCATCACCCCCATCGCCGAGATGAAGGAGTTAATAGAGGAGCGAACCGGGGCCATGCCAGGTACGCCAGCCCCATTCTTCAAGCTCAACCCTCGAGTCGATGACATCCCCGGGCGCTTTTCCCTGAGCAAGGAAGGGATTAAGCTACTGGTCATGGGCACGGTGAAAAAGGGTGGCAGCGGCTGCATGTGCCCCGAGAGCGCGCTTCTAAGGAGCCTGATGAACCATCTCCTGCTCAGGGAATCGGATGTGGTGATCCTCGACATGGACGCAGGCATTGAGCATCTGGGTCGAGGCACAGCACAAGCGGTAGATGCCTTCATCGTGGTCGTTGAGCCGGGGAGAAGAAGCCTGGAAACAGCCAGGGCGATAAAGGATCTGGCAAAGGATATCGGGATCGAGAGCTGCTATGTCGTGGGTAATAAAGTCGCTACCGAGGACAACCGCCGTTTTATCATGGAGAACTTGCCCCAATTTGAGCTCCTCGGCTTCATCAACTACAATCCCGAGATCATCGAAGCGGACCTTAAAGGGACAAGTGTCTTCGATATCGACCCTGAGGTGGTGGCGGAGGTGCTGAAAATAAAGCAAAAGCTTGACCAACTTCACCAGGGAGGGGCAGGTGAATAAGCAAACTGTTAAGGACATCGAGGTCAAGGGGAAGAAGGTGTTGGTTAGGGTTGATTTCAATGTCCCCTTGGGTGACAAAGGAGCCATCCTTGATGATAGTCGCATCTGGGCTGTTCTGCCCACGATCAAATACCTGATCGCGGGAGGGGCCAAGGTGATCTTATGCTCTCACCTGGGACGCCCCAAAGGCAAGATTGTGGCAGAGCTGCGGTTGGCTCCAGTGGGCCAACGCCTCTCCGAGCTGTTGAGGCATCCCGTGACTTGCGTCGGTGACTGCATTGGCGCTGAGGTGGAGAAGGAAGTCACGAGGCTAAAAGAAGGGGAAGTGCTTTTGCTGGAGAACCTTCGTTTTCACCCCGAGGAGGAGAGCAACGATGCCGAGTTCGCTCGGTCTCTGGCTTGGCTGGCTGACGTCTTCGTCAACGATGCCTTTGGCGCTGCTCATCGTGCCCATGCTTCCACTGTAGGCGTTGCCGAGTATCTCCCCGCCGTCGCTGGCTTCCTCTTAGAGAAAGAACTTGAGGCTTTGGGCCAGGCATTAAATGGGCCCGCTCACCCCTTCGCCATCATAATCGGTGGGGCCAAGGTTAGCGATAAGATTGGCCTGTTGCAGAATATCCTCGATAGGGTCGATTTCCTGCTTATTGGTGGTGGCATGTGCTGTACCTTCCTCAAGGCCAAGGGGTATGAAGTAGGTCGCTCACCAGTGGCTGAGGAGGATTTAGCTTTGGCCCAGCAAGTGATGGAGAAGGCCGCGGCGAAAGGCATTAACCTTCTTCTGCCCAGCGACGTTGTGGTGGCAGGGGAGTTTGCTGCCGATGCCCTATTTAAGACTGTTCTCATCACTGAGATCCCCAGCGATTGCTATATCATGGATATCGGCCTCGAGAGCGTGGAACACTTTGGTGCTGTGCTACTCTCATGCGAGACTATCATCTGGAATGGTCCTATGGGTGTGTTTGAATTCCCGGCTTTTCAGACGGGGACCAAGGCCTTGGCCAAGCTTTTGGCCAGCCTCGATGCCACCACAGTTATCGGTGGTGGCTCCACTGCTGAGGCGGTAACTGCGCTCGGCCTGGCCGAAAAGATGACCCATGTTTCCACCGGTGGTGGCGCTGCCCTCAGGTTCCTTGAGGGCCGAGCTTTGCCCGGGGTAGCGGCGCTCCGAGATAAAGAAAACTAACATGAACGAGCATGATCAGATAAAGGAGCTCGCCAAATCATCATCGTCCAGGATCGTGCTCTTGGCCATCGATGGCTTAGGCGGACTGCCCAGGCCTGAGACGGGCAAGACCGAGCTCGAGGAGGCAAGAACCCCAAACCTTGACCTCATCGCAGCTAACTCTATCTGCGGTCTCGCCGACCCCATTGCCCCTGGCATTACTCCAGGCAGCGCCCCCGGGCACCTGGCTCTCTTCGGCTATGACCCCTTCCGGTTCACCATCGGAAGGGGTGTTCTGGAAGCTTTAGGGATCGGCTTTGCTCTCAGAGAAGGTGATGTCGCTGCTCGGGGCAATTTCTGTACCGTAGATGAAACAGGCTTGGTGCTGGACCGCAGGGCGGGGCGAATTTCAACCGAGACATGTTCCCAGTTATGCCAGCTACTCGGTGCTATCCGCTTAAATGGCGCCAAGCTGTTTGTGGCTCCAGTCAAGGAGCATCGGTTTGTGGCTGTGTTTCGAGGGCAGAGACTATCATCGCAACTAACTGATTCTGATCCCCAGCAAGTTGGACTGCCGCCTAAGCCCATTATCCCGCTCTCTGCCCAGGCAAAAAAGACCGCATCCCTGGCTAACGAGTTTGTCGCCAAGGCAAAAGAGGCTTTAGTTCATTCCGAGCCGGCCAACATGGTATTGCTTCGCGGTTTCTCCGAGCACCCTCGCTTCCCCTTGTTCAGCGAGATATATAAATTGAAGCCAGCAGCTATTGCTGCCTATCCCATGTATCGCGGCTTGGCTCAGGTGGTAGGTATGGAGGTACTGGAAACAGGGGATGCCATCGAGGACGAGTTTGATACTTTAATCAAACATTATGCCGAGTATGACTTCTTCTATGTTCATATAAAGCAGACAGATTCTGCCGGCGAGGATGGCGACTTTGAGCGCAAGGCTCGGATTATAGAACAGGTTGATGCCCTTTTATCCCGCCTATTCGCCCTCGAGCCAGATGTGCTTATCATCGCCAGCGACCACTCGACGCCAGCGGTGCTCAAAAGCCATAGTTGGCATCCTGTGCCCGTTCTTCTCTATTCCAAATGGTGCCGACCTGATGCTGTGCATGAATTCTCGGAGCGTGCCTGTGCCGCCGGTGCCCTGGGAAGGTTCCCGGCAACCCAAATCATGCCCTTGGCTTTGGCCCATGCTTTAAAGCTGGGAAAATTCGGTGCTTAGGAGAGCGTTATGCGGCTGCCCCTTATCGCTGGAAATTGGAAGATGCATACCACAGTCACCGAGGCGGTGGCGCTGGTGAAATCCATGCAGGAGCGGCTGGATGAGATAAACGGGGTGGAGAAAGTCGTTTGTCCTCCGTTCATTTCCTTAACAGCTGTAGCGGAGCTGGTCAAAGATTCCTCCATCGAGCTTGGCGCTCAAAATATGCACTCCGAGGACAAAGGCGCCTATACCGGCGAAGTCTCGCCGCTCATGCTCAGCGGGCTTTGCCAGTTCGTTATCTTGGGGCATTCGGAGCGGAGGGAGCACTTTGGCGAGAGCGATGTGATGATCAATAAGAAGGTTCAAGCAGCGCTCAAGGCCGGGCTCAAGCCCATCCTCTGCGTCGGGGAGAGGCTGGAGGAGAATGAAGCGGGGATGACGATCGAGGTCATCAGCAGGCAGATTCAGGCAGATCTTCAGGGGATAACTTCGGCTGGGGGACTGGTCATCGCCTATGAGCCGGTTTGGGCCATCGGCACCGGCAGGGCAGCCAGCGGGGAGCAGGCAAATGATACCATCGGCATCATCCGAAAGCTCATCGCCGAAATCTATAGCGATGAAGTAGCTCAAGAGCTGCGCATTCTCTACGGCGGCAGCGTGAGCAGTGCCAACATCGCCGAGTTCATCAGCCAGCCTGAAATCGATGGCGCGCTGGTTGGCGGAGCCAGCCTTAGGGCTGAAGAGTTCCTCAGCATCGTGGAGCAGACAGCGAGAATTAAAGGCTCGAGATGAAACCGCTCATCGCCATCGTTGGCCCCACTGCGCTGGCCAAGAGCAAGCTGGCGCTAAAGCTTGCCCAGAGCTTCGATGGCGAGATTGTGAGCGCCGATAGCCGGCAGGTTTACCGCTATATGGATATCGGCACTGCCAAGCCCTCTCTGGAGGAGCGAGGCCTTGTCCCCCATCACCTCATCGATGTCGTTGACCCCGATCACGATTTCAGCTTGGCCCTTTTTCACAAGTTGGCAAACCAGGCGTTAGAGGCAATCAGCCGTGGGGGGAAGATCCCGTTTCTGGTTGGCGGCAGCGGGCTTTATATCTGGTCACTCCTTGAAGGCTGGTCCCTTCCCCAGGTTCCGCCTCATCCCGAGTTCAGGCGCAGTCTCCAGGCCAGGGCTCAAGCTGAAGGCAGCGCTGTGCTCTATGAGGAGCTTCAGGGGCTGGATCCGATGGCCGCTGAGCGCATTGACCCCAAAAACATTCGCCGCGTGATTCGAGCTTTAGAGGTCTACCAGGCGACGGGCAAGCCCTTTTCCCAACTGCAACAAAGGCAGCCCCCGCCGTTTCAGATTCTTATCATCGGGCTGACCGCAGAGCGAGCCGAGCTCTATCGCAGGATCGACTCTCGAGTCGATGATATGATCAAGCTTGGTCTGGTCGATGAGGTGAAGGGACTGCTGCAGCGGGGCTATAGCTTGAGCCTTCCCTCCATGTCCGGGCTTGGCTATAAGCAGATCGGGATGTTCCTGCAACGGGAACTCGATCTGCCGAGTGCTATTCAAAACATAAAATATGAGACCCATCGCTTCGCCCGGCACCAGTATGCCTGGTTCCGCTTAAGCGATGAGCGCATCCATTGGTTCGACATAAAGCAAGAACGTGAGGAGCTAACAAAGGAGCTCACCTTGAGATTTATGGAGAGGTCGAATTTGCCATGAAGTTCGTAAAGATGCAAGCTACAGGCAACGATTTCATTTTGATAGATGCCCGCGTCCTGGAGCGAGATTGGCCAGAGCTGGCAAAAGACATGTGTCAGCGCCGCTTCGGAGTCGGCGCCGATGGGCTCATTTTGCTTCTGTCCTCAAAGGTTGCTGATCTCCGGATGCGCATGTTCAACCCCGATGGCTCCGAAGCTGAAGCCTGCGGCAACGGCTTAAGGTGCCTGGCTAAGTACGCGGTGGAAAGCGGACTTGCTCCGGCTCAGGAGTTGAAAGTGGAGACGATGGCCGGGATCAGGACTGTCAGCCCGAAGCTGGAAAAGGGCGTGGTGAGCTCAGTTCGCGTCGCTATGGGCAGGCCCCAATTTGCCCCCGCTGATATTCCAGCTAAGCTTGACATAATGCCTGTACTCGATTATGCTATTACTGTGGCTGGCAAGGGACTGAAGATCGACATCCTTTCCATGGGCAATCCTCACGCTGTCCTCTTCGTTGAGGAGCCGGTAGCTCATTTCCCGCTTGCCGAGATCGGCCCCGAGGTGGAAAACCACCCCATCTTTCCCAGCCGAACTAATTTCGAGGTGGCAAATGCGGTGAGCCGGCGGCAAATTAGAGCCCGCGTCTGGGAGCGGGGGGTAGGGGAGACACTCTCCTGTGGCACGGGTGCCTGTGCCATCGCCGTCGCCGCCCGATTTCATGGCTATATAGATGATAAAGTTGATATAATATTACCAGGGGGTACGCTGACGGTGGAGTGGGACGGTATCGGTGAGGTTTACTTAACCGGCCCCGCTGAGGCTGTGTTCGAGGGAAAATGGCAGCAGAAATAAAAGGAGGCTAAGAAATGGAATTTGAAAACCTCGCACTTTTTGCAAGAACTAGAGATATATACCCGTCTTCCTTAGAAATTTTCGCTGGTGTGATAGTTGCCAAAGGGATCGACCTTTTGGTCGACACTATTCGCCGGGCAATTAGAGAAAGACATGAAAGGGATGCCCTTCTTTCTAATCTCTTCGGATTCTCTCGGAACGCTGATTTCGTTATCGGAATGAGACAACCTTGGGAGAAAGAAAATCCTTGGGCAAGTCCCGATGTAAGAGCTGCCGACGAAACTATCCGAACCTTCTCCAGAGTCTTCACTGGAAAGCCCAAGGTTGACAAAAAAGACGTAGTCACAGAAGACGTAGTCACAGAATTTGATCCTTTTATGAATGTTTTGTCTGTATGTGGCCCTATCCCTAATCCCGTTACAAGAGTAATTATGGGGATAGAGAAGCCTTGGGATCAATCGCCACTTCCTTATTCCTTTAATCTCCAGCCCATGGGCTATGAGAAGGAGGACTGGAATGAACTCCAAGGAATCTCCCCTGCACATCCTCAACCGAACTGGACTATCATGAACAGCGCAACAAAGGCGGAGATTTATATCCCTGAATATTATATGGATATGATTCGAGATTACGGTTATGGCCTTATTGGCACAATAAGGAAGGATTACGGTCTGATAATAAAGATAAAGAGCCAATTTAAACAAGCACCAATAGGGCGGAAAAATCTTCTCCTTGCTGGCTGTCATGGCTTTGGTACAATTGCAGCGGCACAAGCCTTAAGAAATAGAGATATTCTCAGCGCTATCTGGGCTGAAGTTAAAGATAGGGACTTCCAAGCGGTTGTAATGTGTAATGTAAGTGATGATGAGATTGACAGTGTTGAGCTTGTAG
>JAUWZY010000052.1 GCA_030615045.1 Chloroflexota bacterium | reverse complement strand
CACCATTTTCCTTTATGTCATTATGTCTGCCCTCCTCTCACTCCTCCCCGGTTTCGATACCATCGGCATCGGACACCAAGGAGAACAGTCAGGGGCTATCTTCGGCTCATACCAAGGCTGGATAGTGACTGAGCCTCTGCTGCGCAAAGCAAATACCGACATCAACTTCCCGCTGGCTTTGGCCGTTATCTCCTTCGTCTTCGTCGAGTATTGTGGCGTCAGGGCCTTGGGCTTTCGCCACTATGGGAGCAAGTTTCTCAGGGTTGGTCTGTTGTTCCATAGCATTGGCCAGTTAGTCAGGGGCAAGTTCTGTGCTGCGCTCAGCGGGCTCTTCACCGGGTTCATAAATATGTTCGTCGGTGCCCTGGAAGCGATCAGCGAATTCATCCGCATCATCAGCTTCACCTTCCGTCTCTTCGGCAACATGACTGCGGGCATGGTGCTACTGCTTATGGTTGCCTTTCTCATACCTTGGGTTGTCGCCGTTCCCTTCTATGGGCTGGAGATGCTCCTCGGCTTTGTCCAGGCGCTGATATTTGGTGGGCTAACCTTAATCTTCGCCATAATGGCGGTAAGGCCTCACGGAGATGAGGAATGAAGACCTTTATGAAAGGGGGTAAGAGATGACAGATACGGCGATGATGTACTTTGCTGGGGCATTGGCAATAGGCTTGGGTGCCTTGGGTCCCGGGCTTGCCATCGGGATTTTGGGCTATGGCGCGATGCAGGCACTGGGGCGCAACCCTGAAGCGAAAGGCGCAATTATGACCAACATGATTTTGGCTATCGTTTTCGCTGAAGCAGTCGCCATCTATGCCCTGATAGTAGCGATTATGCTTGTCATGGGGATTGGTGCGTGACCTATAAAAGGAGGGTGTAATCATGCAGGAAGAGGGAGTGCCGCTTTTTATCATGGTTGTTGTGGCAGCGTGTATCATCGCTGTTTTCATCATAGCTGGGGTAATCATTGGTATCAGCTTGGCACCGATGCTGATAACTTAGTAGGAGGCGATTCTTGGGAGAACTCGGCATCAGCTGGCAGGGCTTGCTCGGGCAGATCATAAACTTCGTCCTTCTGCTCGTTCTCCTCTACTTCATCGGCTACAAGCCGATCAGGAAGATGCTCGATGAGCGCTCGACGAGGATCAAAGAGGGCATAGATCAAGCTGAACTGGCTAAAGAGGTAGCAGCCAGAGCCGAAGAAGAGGTGCAGAGAAGGCTTGACGAGGCGCGCAAGGATGGGCAGCTCGTATTGGCCCAGGCATCAGAGATGGGGGAGAGGCTCAAAGCTGAAGCTCGGGAGGAGGCGAGAAGGGAGGCCGAAGCCCTCATCGTCAGAGCCAGAGCTGAGATCGGGATGGAAAGAGATGAAGCCATTGACAGACTGCGCCAGGAGTTTGCTGACCTTGCCATTCTGGCTGCGGAGAAGGTGATCAAGGAGACCCTGGACAAAGAACGACATCGGCGACTCATCCAGGAGGTCCTGGAGGAGAGCTCTACCTTAAGGAAATAGGAGGATTATGCCCAGGGGTGTTGCTGCCAAGAGGCATGCCCAGGCGGTTTTTCAACTCGCCTTAGAGCGGGGTGAGCTTGAAAAGTGGCTTGATAACCTGAAAACCATTGCCACCACCTTGAGCGAGCCCCAGCTTATGGCGATCCTGGAAAGCCCCAAAGTCCACCCCGATGAGAAAATGGATTTGATAAGCCGCTGTCTTCCCGGAGTCAGCCAACTCGCTTTGAATTTGGTTTACCTCCTAGTAACAAGAAGAAGGCTGAGGTTAATCGACCAGATCGTCTCCGAGTATCAGCGTTTGGCTGATGCTTATCAGGGCTTGGAGCATGCCGAAATCACTACCGCAATTCCATTAGATGAAGAAGATAAGAAAAGGCTCTCAAAGCGCCTGGCTGAGTTAACAGGGACAAGGATTATGCTCACCACTAAGGTGGACCCTGATGTCATCGGCGGCTTTGTTGTCCGCATCGGCGACCGGCTCATCGATGGCAGCACCAAGAGCAAGCTTGATTCTTTGCGCAAGAGCTTAGTTGAGGTCAGGTAAAAATATCGGAGGTGAGGTAGATGGTTCGAGCTCACGACATCGCCGCCATCATCAGATAGCAGATCGAGCAGTTTGGAGCCACAGTAGCCGCAGTGGATGTCGGCATTGTGGTTGAGGTTGGCGATGGCATTGCCCGCATCCATGGGCTGGCCGGAGCCAAATACAACGAGCTCCTCGAATTCCACGGTGGCGCTATGGGGCTGGCCCTCAACTTGGAAGAGGATAGCGTCGGCGCCATCATCATCGGCGACTATTCTCAGATAAAAGAGGGCAACGAGGTGCGCTGCACCGGTCGTATTGTCGAGGTCCCGGTTGGAGATGGGCTTATCGGGCGAGTAATCGACCCCTTGGGACAACCCCTCGATGGCAAAGGGCCTATTAAGCATGAAAAGACTAGTCCTGTGGAACGGGTGGCACCCAATGTCCCTCTGCGCCGTCCGGTGAATATACCGGTGCAAACCGGGATCAAAGCCATCGATAGCATAATCCCCATAGGACGGGGGCAAAGAGAGCTCATCATCGGCGATCGCTCCACAGGGAAAACAGCTATCGGCATCGATGCCATCATTAATCAAAAGAACGGCGACCTCACTTGTATTTATGTCGCCATCGGGCAGAAGTCATCAAAGGTGGCTCAAGTAGTGGCTACCCTGGAGCAATATGGCACTATGGAGCATACCATTATCGTTTCTGCTAGTGCCTCAGATTCAGCAGCACTGCAATATCTGGCGCCCTATGCTGCCTGCGCCATGGGTGAGGAGTTCATGGACAATGGGCGCGATGCCCTGGTGATCTATGACGACCTGACAAAGCATGCTTGGGCCTATCGCCAGCTCTCGCTCCTGCTGCGCCGTCCCGCGGGGAGGGAGGCATATCCGGGCGATATCTTCTACCTCCACAGCCGGCTTCTGGAGCGAGCGGCGAAATATGCCCCGGAACATGGTGGTGGCTCGCTCACCGCCCTGCCCATCATTGAGACCCAAGCCGCCGATATCTCAGCCTATATCCCGACCAATGTCATCTCCATCACCGATGGTCAAATCTACCTCGAGACCGATCTATTTAATGCCGGTATTCGACCGGCGATGAATGTGGGACTCTCCGTGTCCCGCGTTGGCGGTGCAGCCCAGACCAAAGCTATGAAGCAAGTTGCCGGGCGGTTGCGGCTGGATTTGGCTCAGTACCGGGAGCTTGCCGCCTTCGCTCAATTTGGCACCGCTGAACTCGATAAGACCACGGTGGCGCAGCTGGAGCGAGGGAGGCGCACCACCGAGGTGCTGAAGCAACCTCAGAATATGCCTATGCCCTTGGAGAAGCAGGTGATGATCCTCTATACCGTGATCAATGGCTACCTCGATGATGTGCCGGTGGAGAGGATCAGGGCCTTTGAAGATGCCTTCCACAGGTTCATGGAGACCAATCATCCCGATATCGGGAGCCGCATCGCTGCGGAGAAGGAACTACGCGAGGATACCGAGGAGGCCTTGAAGGCAGCCATCTCAGAGTTCAAGCAGACTGTGCCATACTAAAGAGAAAATGACTGTTCCTATTCGTATCATCCGGCGGCGCATTCGCTCCATCCAGAGCACGGCCAAGATCACCAAAGCCATGGAGATGATCGCCGCCTCCAAGATGAGGCGGGCTCAGGCTGCGGCGCTGGCAGCTCGCCCCTATGCCCAGAAAATGCGTGAGGTCTTAGCTGACCTCGCCGCCCAGTCCCAGGATACACTCCATCCCCTCCTGGAGCGACGGATGGTAAACCGGATTTGCATTATCCATATCACCCCGGATCGCGGGCTCTGTGGCGGTCTAAACACCAATATCAATCGGCATACAGCGAGCTTTCTCTTAGAGCAGAGTGTTCCCGTGACCTTGGTCACCGTGGGCCGCAAGGGGCGTGATTTCTTCACCAGACATGGCCGTGACATCCGTGCCGAGTTCAGCAAAATCGGAGACCGCCCTTCCTTAGCCGATACCTTGCCTATCTCCCGCATCGCCATCGAGGACTACACCAACGGCTTTGTCGATCAAGTATATCTGGTCTATGCCCAATTCGTATCCACCATGGTGCAAAGACCGATATTGCAGGAGCTTTTGCCCATCGAGCCGACGAAGATAGAGCGAGGCGAACCGATAGAGTATATCTATGAGCCCGACGCTGCCTTTGTCCTCGCCCAGCTCTTGCCCCGCTATGTTGAGATGCAGGTTTATCATGCCATACTGGAGTCCATCGCCAGTGAGCAGTCAGCCCGGATGGTAGCCATGCGCGCCGCTACCGAAAATGCCAACGATATGATTCAAGACCTGACCCTGACCCTGAACAAGGCGCGCCAGGAGATGATTACCACGGAGCTCCTGGACATCGTCGGCGGGGCCGCGGCTCTGGAGTAAGGGGGGAACATTGAATGCATATTACTCGTTCCCCCGCCGTTTTAGGTTGAGTAGTTAGGAGGTTATCATGGCAAAAGGACAAGTGGCACAGGTGATCGGGACTGTGGTCGATATCGAGTTCCCTCCCGATGAGTTACCGACGCTGCACAATGCCATCGAGATCCCCCAGGATGGGGAAAAGCTCGTCCTCGAAGTCCAGCAGCACATCGGGAACAACTGGGCCCGCTGTTTAGCCTTAGTCCCAACTGATGGCCTGGAGCGGGGCGCTGAGGCTGTTGATACCGGGGTGCCTATTACTGTCCCCGTGGGGCCGGCGATCTTAGGGCGCTTGTTCAATGTCTTCGGCGAGCCAATTGATGATCTCGGCCCTGTTGACGCTGAAGACCACTGGCCCATCCATCGTCCTCCTCCATCCCTTCAGGAGCAGGAGCCCACAATCGCGATGCTGGAGACGGGGCTTAAGGTGCTCGACCTCATCACTCCATTTGCCAGAGGTGGGAAGGTAGGGGCTTATGGCGGCGCTGGCGTGGGCAAGACGGTGATCATCCTGGAGCTAATCCACAACATCGCAACCCAGCATGGTGGTATCTCTGTCTTCGCCGGTGTCGGCGAGAGGTCCCGAGAGGGCAATGACCTCTGGCTGGAGATGAAGGCCTCTGGTGTCATCGACAAGGCGGTCCTGGTCTTCGGGCAGATGAATGAGCCCCCCGGGGTCCGGGTGCGCGTCGGCCTCACTGGGCTGACCATGGCCGAGTACTTCCGAGATGTAGAGGGGCAAGACGTTTTGATTTTCATCGACAACATCTATCGTTATATCCTGGCCGGCATGGAGGTCTCAGCTCTTTTGGGTCGCATGCCGTCAGCGGTGGGCTATCAGCCAACCTTAGCCACCGATATGGGCGAGTTAGAGGAGAGAATTACCTCAACTAAAAAGGGGTCTATCACTTCCTTTCAGGCGATTTATGTCCCTGCGGATGATTACACCGACCCCGGCATCGTGTCCACCTTCGGTCACCTCGATGCTATCATCGCCCTGGAGCGCTCCATTGCTGAGATAAGGTTATATCCCGCTGTCGACCCCCTGTCTTCTACATCCCGCATCTTAGACCCTCGAGTTGTCGGTCAGGAGCACTACGAGGTGGCACGGGGAGTGCAGCAGGTATTGCAGAGATATAAGGAGCTTCAGGACATCATCGCCATCCTGGGCATTGAGGAGCTCTCCGAGGAGGACAAGCTCACCGTGGTTCGAGCCCGCAAGATTCAGAGGTTTCTCTCTCAGCCGATGTCCGTCGCCGAAACCTTCACCGGGATACCGGGGAAGTATGTCCCGATCAAGGAGACAGTGCGCGGCTTCAAGGAAATACTGGAAGGCAAATGGGATCACCTCCCGGAGCAGGCAGAGAAACTGGGGATGGTGTAGATTAGATGGCTAAGATCAGGTTTGAGATTGTGACTGCGGAGCAGGTGGTCTATTCCGATGAGGTGGATGTGGTCATCGCCCCCGGGATCGAGGGCGAGCTGGCGATTCTGCCCCACCATGCCCCGCTGATGACCATGCTCCAGACAGGCGAGCTCCGGGTGAGGAAAGAAGGAGAGGAGGCATCGATCTTCGTCAGCGGCGGCTTCTTAGAGGTGCGCCGTGATAAGGTGATTGTGCTGGCTGATATTGCCGAGCGGGCTGAGAAAATCGATATCGCCCGGGCTGAGGAAGCGAAGCGCCGCGCCGAGGAAGGACTTAAGCTCCGTCCTGCTGAAGTGGATAAGGCCCGTGCCGAAGCTGCATTGCTCCGCTCCCTGGTGCGGCTCAAAGTCGCGGAAAGGAAAAGGAAAAGACGCCCCGGGGGCATGCCTTAGCCCTCACTTCACGCCGCCATAAACTGCAACTGTCCCCAAATTGAGGAGCTTATAACTGACCTCATCGAACCCGACTTCCTCCATGATCGCTTTTACCTCTTCAGCTCGGGGGAAATCGGAGATCGATCTGGGGAGATAAATATAAGCCTCGCTGTCATGTGTCACTACGCGGCCAAGAAGGGGGATGATTCTCCACAAATAGAGCTGATGGAAGGCTCGCACCACACGCGATGATGGCATGATCAGCTCCAGAGAGATAACACGGCCACCTGGTTTGACTACCCGGCGCATCTCAGCCAGAC